>NZ_BBWM01000064.1:0-93148 GCF_001463805.1 Aureimonas sp. D3
GGCCAATCCTTACACTGCATCCTTCCGGAGAATTCATTCAATAGAAGAGAGTGATACTTCTTCGACGCCATCTTCAGACGATGAAAGTGGTCTCCGTTCTAAGCCATGACAGCCTACCTGCTGTAGGCTATTGCCTATGAAATTTAGGGGTCGCTTATGCGAGACCCCATCACATAGGAGCGGCAGCGAGGTTTCCCCCCGTACCCCCCACCCGACTTTGCGCATTCACGGCACGGGCGGGCGCGGGGGGCGCTACGCGGTATGGCTCGGGCGGGTGCGCTCGTGCTGAAGCAAGCCTCACGGCGGGAGCGTCTATGCTCTTGAAGTCCGCTGCGTGCCATCCCATTCTCTGACCCGCTGAATAGCCGCAGCGTTCGTGGAGTTGGCACAGGCTTATATAATCAACTCCTCACGACGTTGGCCCAGTGTGCGAAGGCGGCTACCGCAAGGGACCCTCGCGCATAACGATGGAGGCAAAGCTTGATCGCTTTTGTCGAAGTCGAAGCCAACAGGTCGCAAGGGAGTAGGAAAATCCGCCTTGAGATTGGGTGCTGCGTGCACCCGCGATTGGCTTCAATCCTTCTCGCGCTCTTCCGACTGATCTAACGAGAGGGCGTCCTGTAATGGGATGCCCTTTTCGTTTGCCCTACACTTTACAAAACGCCAAACCCTCGTTAGATGATTTGATAACCCCTCACATCATCGCAGCGAGACCGGCTCCATGTCGCACACGCAGCCCGCCCCGTCAGACCGCTTCGTGACCTACCTCCGCGTATCGACCGCGCGACAGGGCGAGAATGGTCTTGGCATCGAAGCCCAGCGCCAAGCCGTGGACGCCTATGTGCGCCGCTTCGGACCATCCGCGCGGGTCCTCGCGGAATACGTCGAGGTAGAGAGCGGCAAGAAGGCCGACCGTCCCAAGCTCCGGGATGCCATGGAGCACGCCCGCTTGGCCGGGGCTCGCCTCGTGATTGCCAAGCTAGACCGCCTCTCCCGTAACCTTCACTTCCTGACCGGCCTTAAGAACGCTGGCGTGGACTTCGTGGCGGCCGACATGCCTGATGCGAACGCGCTAACAGTCCACATCCTCGCCGCCGTTGCCGAGCACGAGCGCGACATGATTAGCGCCCGCACCAAGGCGGCCCTCGCGGTGGCCAAAGAGCGCCGGGCGAAGGAAGGGAAGCGTCTCGGCAATCCGAACGGTGCGGCTCACCTCAAGGGCCTTGGGAACGGCGCTGCGGTTGCCGCAATCACGGGCAAGGCGGACGCCCAGGCGGAACGGCTCCGGGGCATCCTTGAGCGGATCGAAGCCGAGGGCATCGTGACCGCGCTGGGGATCGCAAAGGCCCTCAACGAGCGGGGCATTTTGTCGCCGCGTGGCGGGGCGTGGAGCGCCACCACGGTGCAACGGCTCCGAGCCCGCCTAGCGCCGCAAGCTGCATAATGACTGCTAGGCATGGAACGAACGAAGGGCTGCGATGGGAGACCGCCCGTTAATTTTTAAAATTAGGGGATTGATAGGTAATCTAATTTGCTTCATTGGTGGTATCGTAAGATAGCGTTTAATTTTTCGTGAGGACACCATCGTGCAAAACCATGCGGTTTCGCCGGACGCTACCGGCTTGCCTTCCTTCGCCCGAACCTCCTCCGCCTTAGACATTCCGCCTGTGCCGGTGACATGGGTATCGGCTCCCGTTGAGGCTGACTTGATCGTCCGCCGCACGGTCTCCAGCAATGGGCGGACGATCGATGTTGAGGTGCCCCGGTATGTCACCGACCATTACGGCATCGTTCGAGACCCATCCGGCCGCCCTCAAGTGGAAGCTGGCTCCGTCACGCCCATTGCCTACTTGGATCTCCACGAGGACGCCCCGACCGTCTGCGTGGCGTACGCCGTGGCGTGTGGGCTCGCAGGCTCCGCATGGCTCCAAGTTGGCGGATCGGTAGGGATCGAAGGCCGAGACACGCTCATCGCCTTGGTAGAGGATGCGTGTCCCATCTCTGACAGCGCCCTCTCGGAAACCTTCTGCATTGCAGAGCACGAGGTCGAAGCGTCCCGCGCCCGCGTGGCCAACCGTATGGCCATCGACCCCACGTTCACCCAAGCGTTCAACAGAGCGCGTTCGCTTATGACCGCAGCCGCCGCGTTCTTCCCCTGGTATCAGCCTGACGGCCAAATCCCTGGCTAGTCGCCCCGCCTGCCCAGACTGTCGCGCCATGTAGGCGCTGGCCAGGCTCCCAATAATTCAGGCGCTATCGACCTTCTAACATTCCGCCCTTCCCCGCAACGCTCCCATTCGGCGCGACCGGCGAAGCTTTGCCCAAGGATAACCCCGTGCTCATGCAAGCCCCCGTGCGGCCCTTCATGGACGCCGCCGCTCTCCACGCGCGTCTTCAGTTCGTACTAGCCTACGTGCCACTGGCCCAGGCGCATCCCGATCCGTCCACGATAACCGGCCCGGAGCCCTCTCTCCGCCCGCTCTTTGACAACGCGGAGCACGGCAACATCACAGGCGTAGAACCTGCCCACCCGCTCGGGGAAAGGATGGTGGCGGTATCGATCCAGCACCGTACCCCCCGCTTCTTCATGCCCTTGGACTACGTGGCGTTGGACCTCGCGGCTGGCTTTGGGCTTCGGCTCACGCTTCGCCGCGAGGCGAATGGCGGTGTCAAAAGATGGGATCACCCGCGCATCGTCTCTCCTGGCCCGCAAGGGATGGTCTTCCACGTCCTTCGCATCTTGGGGGACGCCCAGCCGGGCGAAGTCGTGATCCAAAAGGCACACGGAGACGGCTCGTTCGATAAGCACTACCTCGGGCGGGATGGTCTCATCATCATCGCAGACGACGCCGTGCGAGGGCCGGGCAGCATTCACCGGCAGACCCGGCGCGGGCGCATAGACCTCCTCCGCCGTGCCGAAGAGTGCTTCGTGGCCAACCTTGGAAAGGCAGACCTCCCAGCCTCGTTGAAGGGTGAGGATTACGTACGCCTTCTCACGCTCGCCTTCGCTCTCTCGGATTGGCGGCATGGACGGCTTGACGGTCAACTCCCTGTCCTCATGCGGCCTTTGCCGGACGCCTCCGGTCTCGACGGAGCGGAAGCCTGATGCCGTCCCCGATCATTCCCAACGTCTTTTGCCTCGACACCATGGCTTACGTGGACAGTCGGGAAGTCGCCCGTGACTTCGGC
Source organism: Aureimonas sp. D3 (assembly GCF_001463805.1). Taxonomy (NCBI): domain Bacteria; kingdom Pseudomonadati; phylum Pseudomonadota; class Alphaproteobacteria; order Hyphomicrobiales; family Aurantimonadaceae; genus Aureimonas; species Aureimonas sp. D3. The sequence goes on from NZ_BBWM01000064.1 coordinate 3,190, forward strand.
ATCCCGCATGAAACCGTCCTCCAGAGGGTAGCCGAGGTCCGCTCAAAGCTGGCCGGCGAGCCGCGCCATTTCCGCAAGCGCCTTGCGATGGTGGATGGCGAGGAAATCCATTCCGTGGCGGTCTCCTACATCGCCTTCGTCACCATGCCGATCCTGCCCAGCCGGAACAACATGCCGGTACTCCTGGCCTACATCCGGGCGCTTTCCAAGGCGTTCGACCGGGTGAGCCCGGTGCGCTTCTCATTTCAGGACATGACCCGAGGGGAGGCTCACTAATGGCCCGCGCTCCGTCTCCCACCTCCACCGGCACCGTGGCGCTTCGCCCGGTCGCCTCGCCTGTAGACACCTTCGTTGCTCCTGGCCCGAGCCGCTTGGAAGAACTCGGCCGCGCCCTCTTGCCGCTCGGAGGCGAACTCAAGACGCTCTTCGAGGAGCGGGCCGCCAAGCAGAACGAAGAGGACGCCATCCGTGGCGAGGCGGCCTTCCACGAGGCCAACGGCGAGGGCTTTGCCGAGGGTGTCCGCACGGGTCGCATCCCGGCCCAGCACTCCCAGGCGTTCATGAAGGCATACAAGGCGGCCGAAGGCGCGGCGATGGGCAATCGTCTCCAGTCCGCCTACCAGTCGGCTTGGGATGCGTGGGACGGGAAGAACTCGGACGATCCCGCCGCCTTCGATACGTTCTACAAGGACTTCATCAAGGCCAACGTCACCTCACAGGACCCGGACGTTCTTCGAGGTCTCCTCCCCACCGTTCGCTCCTTGGGTGGAGCGGCGGCAAATCAGCAGACCAACTACCGATCGAAGAGCGTCTACGAGGGAAGCCTCACGGCCCACCTCGCGGGCGTGAACAGTGCGCTCGCATCGGGGGGTGGCTCCGAGGATACCGCCACGGGAGACGCCATCGAACGCCAGCGCCAAGCGTTCATTGCGTCGGGCGGCAGGCCCGATGACTTCGACCGCAACGCCATGGAACTCGTGGCCGCCAAGTCGGTGGAGATGGGCAACGAGAAACTCCTCGGCTTCTTTGATCGCAAGGTGCCCGGCAAGGATTACACCTATGGCGAGACGCCGGACGGCTCCAAGCTCAAACAGCAAGCGGTCCAGCATCTTACCGTCAGGGCTCGCCAAGCCGTTATCGACGGAGACAAGGCGGCGGAGAAGGAACGCCAGCAACGCGAGGACTTGGCCCAGCGGGCGGCGGTGGACGCAATGGTGGCCGGTGAGCCGGTGCCCGAAGAGATCCTTGCGGCGGGTGAGAAGGCCGACCCGTTGTTCCGCACGAAGGTTGGCCAGTGGAAGGAGAACCTTGCGAAAGGGGCTCGCGATCCCGCGCTTGTCCGACAGATCAAGAACGAGATCGTCACGGGCGGAGGCATCAAGGCGGTTATCTCCTCTCTCCCCAGCATCGAAAGCGGCGACGACCTCTCGGAAGTCGTGACGTTCGCCAAGAGCTTCGAGGGCGCTCGGGCCACCATTGATGACGTGTTGGGGTCCACCTCCGCCAAGACCATCTTCTCCAACATCGACAGCCGGACGAAAAAGGAAGGCTCCCTCCTCAACCCCGTCACCGGCATGTCCAACGAGGGCATGGAGGCACAGTACGACTTCCGCATGGTCCTCATGCGCTGGGCCACGGAGAACCCGAACGCCACGACCATCGAACGCGAGGAGGCTATCGCCCGGATTGGCACGCTCATCATGGGCCGCTTCGAGAAGGACCCGAAGCAGCCGGGGGTGATGAACTACAATCGGGATGGCGAGGCGGTGGGCGGCTTTGCCAACCCCTACACCGATCTTGCTCCGGGTGCTCCCGCTCCGGTCGTGAAGCCTGCCGCTCCTCCCGTGCCAAAGGACGACCGATCGCTCTATGAGCGGGTTATGCCCTCATGGCTTGGCGGCGAGGATGCGCCGAGCGCCCAAGCCGAGAGCACCCCTACTGCCGATCCGGCCGGGCTCTCCCCTGAAGACCGCGCTTTCTTCAACGGCTTCACCCCGGAGCAACAGAAGGAGCTTGAGGCCGGGGCGAAAGGCAACCTTCCGGGCTTGCTGGAGCATATCCGCAAGCAAGGAGCAGGCCCCGCGAAGGTGGCTCCAGGCAGCCCTAAGGCCGCAGCACCGGACGGAACACCCGTAGACCCTGCCGCCTTCCAGCCATCCCGGCAAGCCGACCTGTCTTTCCTCTCCTCACGCGCGATCGGAGGAGCCAAGAGGCCGGACAGCTTCACGGGAATGCGCCCCGAGTTCGCTTCGGGCGTAGAGGCGTTGATCCGTTCGGCACCCCCTGAGATCGCTCGGGGGCTCCAAGTCATGTCCGGCTACCGCTCCCCGGAGAAACAGGCGCAACTCTACAGGGCCGCCCTTCAGAAGTACGGATCGGCGGCGGAGGCTCGGAAGTGGGTCGCACCGGCCGGGCGCTCCGGGCACAACCACGGCCACGCGGCAGACCTCGCGTTCAACGGGGTGCGTCTCGATAAGGCCCCGGCCCATGTCCGGCAATGGGTCCACGAGAATGCCGGCAAGTTCGGCCTCGCGTTCCCTCTCGGCAACGAAGCGTGGCACGTCGAACTGGCTGGGGCTCGCGATGGCGGTGGGGGTAAGGCCCGTCGCAGCTTCACACAGAAGGACGCCGAAAGCTTCCTCTCGGCCGCTCTCGATATGGACCCGTTGGATTTGCCGGGTGCCGACCGTGAGGAGGACGCTGCGTTTGTTCCGGGGGATGTTGCGGCGGGTCGCCTCTTGGACCTCATCGGCCAGCACGAGGCAGGCGGCAACTACAACGCCGTGTTCGGGCAACCGGACGCAACCCGCGACCTCGGCAAGTTCACCCTCGATGCGATCATAGCGCAGCAAGAGCGGGCGAAGGATCGCGGGGCTTACTCCACCGCCATCGGCAAATACCAGTTCCTCCAGAAGACCTTGAAGGGCCTGAAGGAGGAGATGGGTCTCACCGGGGCGGAGCCGTTCGACCCACCTTTGCAAGATCGTCTGGCGCTCGCCCTGTTGGAGCGTCGTGGCTACTCGGCCTTCAAGGCGGGCCGCCTGTCCAAACGGGCCTTCGCCCTTCGCCTCAGTCAGGAATGGAGTTCGCTGCCGGACCCGAACACCGGCCGCTCCTTCTACCACGGGGATGGCGTGAACCGCGCCACCGCACGCTCCCGCGATGTCTACGCGCAGCTTGGCTTCGTCCTCTAACGGATAGCCTCAAGGAATAATCATGACCGATAACACCAATTTGGTGGACGCCATCGCGAGCTTCGATGGCGGCCCAACGAACACGGCTGCGCGTTCTCTGGAGGACGCTATCGCCAGCTTCGGGTTTGATCCCGAGGCCGTTGACACGGAGGGCAGCGAGCCGGGGCCTGATGCCGCCCCCGCCGCGCCGTCCCCCGAGCCCGACACCACGCTCACCGATGCGGAGATGACGGCGGAGGAGAAGGCCGTCACACCCGGCTATTACGCCAAGCACGGCGAGCCCGGCCTTGGGCGGCCCAGCCCTGGCCCGTTTGCTCTCGCGGATGCTGGTGAGGCGGCCCTCTTGGGCGCGGCTTCGGGCGTCTTGGAGATGAAAGACCTCTTCGGGGAGCCTGAGGGTGGGCGGCCTTGGCTCGACAAGCGCCGCGACGAGATCAACGAGCACTCCCCGATCATCGGTCCCGTTGCGCAGGGCATCGGGCAATTTGCCGTGGGCATCTACGGGCTGGGGAAGCTCAACGCCGCCGCGAAGGTCGTGCCTTGGTTTGGGCGTGGGCTCCAAGCGGCCGAGACGGCTCTCCACTCCACCACCAAGGGAAAGCTCGCCGCAGAGCTTGGCCGCGATGCCCTGGCGGTCTTCATCACCTCCGACCCGCATACGGAGCGCCTCGCCAACCTCTTGGAAGGCACCCCGTACATCGGCCCCGTGGCGGACTTCCTTGCGGCCAAGCCTGATGACGGAGCGATGGAAGGCCGTCTCAAGGCATCGCTTGAGGGGCTCGGCATGGACGTGGCGCTTCGCGGGGCGCTCGTGGGAAGCCTCTCCGTCTTCAAATGGTATTGGTACGGCAACGCAGAGAAAGCCGCGAAGGCCGCTGCGAAGGCCCAAGCGGAGACCCGCGCCGCCGTCATGGGCGAACCCGAGCCGGCCGCAATGCCGGACCTCGAAGACCCCAGCACGGTGGACTTCGAGGCGGGAGGTCTAGGCGGAACGGAGCCGCCCCGGACTTCGCCAGCACCCACCGCCCCAGCCCCCGAGCGCACCCCAACGGCCGATCCCCGCTTCACCGGGAGCCGCTCCTTCACGGACGAACCCGAGGACGTGGCCGAGGCTCTCCGCACCGCCGTTCGCACCCAGTCGGCCCTAGACCCCGCTTCCATCAAGAAGATCGATACGGCTTTCAACAAGTTCGAACTCACCCCCGAGGTGAGCGACTTGGTGGATCAAGCTGCGGTCCCTGCCCCGGAAGGCTTCACGGTTCGCCGTGGGGTTCTCGGTGGCGAGGAGGAACTCTTCGAGACCTTCGGCAACAAGTCATCCGTCATGCAAGGCGCGGCGGCCGATGGCTTCGGTAGCTTCAAAGGGTCCAAGGGGACAGTCGCAGAGATTGCCATTCAGCCCGGCACCCGCATCTTCGCCCCCAACAGCGACATCAAGGGCGGTGAGATCCTCTTCGCCAAGGACACGCAGTTCACCATCGTGGGCAAGGCCGAAGACGGGACGCTTCAGGTGGTGGCGGAGCCGAGGGCTTTGGAGCCAAGGGCGATGGCGGAGGAGGCTACGCCCGGTGCGACCATCTCGGAAGCTGCCAACGCAGCGGAAGACCTCCCGGTTGGCTCCGTGCCGGGCTCCACCTCTACCATCTCGCCGGCTTTCGGAGTGCGTCTCTCACTCGAAGACACGGGTGGTCTCCTTGCGGCGATGCGCTCTGATGCCGACGCCATCGCACAGTATGGAAGCCGACAGGCCGCACGCAACGCCGGCCACGAGTTCGGCCGTGGGGACAGCATTCCCTACGCCAAGCTCCAGAACCCGGAGGAGGTGAACGACTTCCTCGCCCGCGTCGTGGATGCCGAGGAAGAGTACCTCGACACCACCAAGGGCGGTGCGGTCCTTCGCGATGCTGACGTTGAGGCGATGGCCAAGGAGCGAGCCCAACTCTTCGGAGAGGACCCCGCCACCTTCCTTGGCATGATGGACCAGATGGCGAAGGCGTCTCGGCAGTTGGCACCCGCTGCGCAGGCCGGTGCGCTCGTCATCAAGCGGCTTTCGGGGGACCTTACGGACCTCGCACGGCGCTTGAGCTTCGAGGATTATTCGGCCTTCCCAGGTGGCCGGGTCGAAGCCTTCGAAGAGTTCGCCCGCCGTCATGCCCTTTTGGTCCAAGTCCACGCGGCCACCGGGTCCATCACGTCGAACTCAGCGCGAACCACGCGCATCGGAGGGAGCCGGCTTGCGGTGAACGCGGCGGACGCAGCGGCTATCCAGATACCAGACGTTGAGAAACTGATCGGTCTCTACGCCAATAGCGACGGAAGCCCGGCGAGCATCGCCAAGCTGGCCAATCCTTCGCTCCTCTCCAAGGGCTTGGACGCCGGCCGAACCTTCCTCATCAACAATCTCATCTCGGGTTGGACCACCATGCTCGTGAACGGGGTGAGCAACGGCGTGATGGTCGGGGTCCGTCCGCTGGAGCGCATCATCGGGGCGGCCCCGCGTGCCCTTGCCGGCAACACCGCGAGCCAACGCATTTTCCGCCAGTCTCTCCAGCAATACACCTACATGGCGGCCGGGCTCATGGATGGCTTCCAGTCGGCCGTGAAGGCGTTCGCGACGAAAGACAGCGTGATGGCTCCACACACGACGGAGCTTTACAGAGCCGCGCGAGGGCCGGCACAGGGCTTGAAGCCGGCGACGTGGGAGCCTTGGGATACGCTGGGTGGGGCACTGCGCAACACCCTGGTGCGTGCCCCGGCATGGGCGATGGTGGAGGGGAATAGTCTCCCCACCCGTATCAGCGGCTTCACGGACGAACTCGCCAAACAGACCATAGGACGGTCCTACGTGGCGGCGGAAGCGCACGTGGACGGCGTAGGAGAGGCTTTGCGTCTCGGCCTGAAGGGCGGCGAGGCCAAGGCGTTCGTCCGTGACTTCGTGTCCGACAAGCTCGCCCAAGCCTTCGATGCGAGCGGGCGGTTGGTCCACAAGAAGGCGCTGGAGGAAGCCCAGGTCGGGACCTTCTCCCAAGACCTTCTTCCGGGCACCATCGGCCATACGGTCCAGATGGCGAAGACCCGGCATCCCGGCCTTGGGTTCATCCTGCCCTTCACGAAGACACCGACCAATCTCCTTCGCTATGGCTGGAAGATGACACCGGGTCTCAACACCCTTCAGGGCGAATACCGCGCGATGCTGAAGGGCGAGAAGGGGGCGGAGGCGCAAGCCCAGGCGATGGGCCAGATGGCCTTGGGGACTTCCGCGATGCTGGCCACGGCGTCCCTCGCCTCTCTCGGCTACGTCACCGGGGGCGGCCCCTCGGACCCGAAAGCGCGGCAAGAGCTTCTGGCCACGGGCTGGCAACCCTACTCCGTGGTGGTTCCCAACGCGGACGGCACGAAGTCCTATGTCAGCTATGGGCGCATCGATCCCGTGGCCATCCCGCTCGGCATCGTCGTGGACCTCCAAGACGCCATGGCGACGATGGGCGAAGACATGGAGGACGCCTCTACGGTGGAGAAGCTGGGGACGGCGGGCGTTGCGCTCCTCTCGGCTCTCACCAAGCAGTTCCAGTCCAAGAGCTACGCGATGGGGTTCTCACAGTTCCTCAACGCGATCATAGACCCGGACGAACGAGCCGGCCCCTACGCTGGCCAGATGGCTTCCGACTTCGTGCCCTTCGCTTCGATGCTCCGCCAGACGGACGGAGACCCCTACATGCGCGATGCTCGGGACTTCGTGGATAAGATCCTCGCCACCGTCCCCGGCCTCGGGGAAGGCTTACCGGCCCGCTACGATGCCTTTGGAGACCCTATCCGCCAGCGCAACGGCCTGTGGTCCAGCGATGCGGCCAACATCGTGGATCAAGAGGTGCAACGCCTCGCGGTGGAGACCGGAAGCACGCCCGGTCGGCCGAGCCCAAGGGGACGGGGTGGGGTAGACCTCCGCGACCTCACAATGATCGACGGAGAGTTCGCGGGCCGCAACGCCTACGTGATCTATCAGGAGCTTGGAGGCCACCTTCCGGGGATGCCGAGCTTGAAGGAACTGGCGGCGGACGTGATCCAAGGCGAGGAGTATCAGATCGCACCGGATGGGGACGCCCGTACGGATGGCACCAAGCTTTCCATACTGACGGACATCATGCGCCGCTATCGCTCGGAGGCCATGGCGATCGTGATGCAGGATAGCGCGGTGGCGGGCGCTGCGATGCGTAAGGAGGACAAGGCCCGCACGGCGTATGAGGCGCGGGCAGAGGCGAGAGCGGCAGGACTTCCCATGCCGAGGAACGGGCGGCCGGGACTTGGGGAGGCATTCGGGGTGAACCTGAGTAGCCTGTTTGGCGGCGGAGAAGGAGCCACAGCACGATGACGTTCAAACTCTACCTAAGCACCGCTCGGGACAACCGGCCTTTCCAAGATGCTATGACCTACGCTTATCTCTTGTCCGATCCGTCTGGCGAGCCCGTGAGGGCTGGCGAAACACCCGAGGGTGAGCCCCTTCCTAAGACGGCCGGTGATCCTGCCTACGTCGCCTTGCTCGACTGCTTGCCACATGTCCCCCAGGGGTCGTCCTTGCATATTGTCTCCAATCTCGACCACCTGACCGGGAAGGAGGAGGGTCCATATCCATATCCTGGCGTCTTCAATGAGACACCCGAAGCGCGGCGCGAGGCTCGCTACCGTAAGCGGGACAAGAAAACTTGGGCAAATCTGACCCAGCTTCAGGCGATCGACCTATTGTTGACCGAGCGCCGTATCAGTACGTCGTGCAGGCGGCCGACGCTGGAGGAGGATGTCACCCACCGCACGGTAAGCAAGCGAGCGGCAGACCTTCGTGACTTCGATCCCACTGCGCCGAACCCCGAGGATTACTGATGGGGCGGCGGACGTACTTCGATCCCAAGCGCCAGAAGAGCGCCGACCGAATGGAACGCCGCAAGGCCGAAGCGATAGACCCCGAGGCCGGCCGGTGCTCTCTTTTCGGGTGCTCTCGGCCGGTCCAGAGGGCGGACGGCAAGGGCTTCTCTCGGACGCACTGTCACTATCACGTCCAGTTCAAACAGCGGCATGGGAGCTACTGGAAGGAGACCTACTCGGCCGCTCACCTCCTCCCGTATCGCAAGGCGGCTGACCGCTTCCTTATCTACAGGTGGCGGCAGAAGGACACAGAGCGGGCACTCTTCGCCCTGCGAGACCTCATGAACTGGGAGGGGAGGAACATTCCTCTCCCGGACCTCAAGACCAGATCCCCAGACCTGAAGGTGAAGGCGGCCCTATGGCGGCTCAACGCGGCCCAGGTGAAACCCCTTCAGCTACTCCGGGACCACCTCGCCATCTCCGGGGCCGTGCATGACGACTTCGCGGGGGACGATGAGTTCCGGTTGGTCCAGATCGCGAAGGCGGCCTCACGGTTGGCTTCAGGCTGGCGCAAACAGTACGACGCAGCACCGGCATGGGTGCTCAACCAGCGATCGGCGGGGATTTTCTTGAGGGGGCTCGGGGGCAAGCTGGAGGAGGCTTGCGGATTTTACACGGCGGAGCATCTGAAGGGGATGCTTACGGTGAAGCGCGAAGAGTTCGACGCGGTGGCGTTGCGGAGCCATGCATCTATTGCATGAGAGATATGCATAAGGGGATTGGATACGCATACCTTGCGCATCTGCCTGAAGACTGCGTTTGAGGGGACTGGGTGCATAACATTGCGGATACGTTGACCGACGCGCTAAGCGGGGATGCTGGGCCGGCATCGCGCTTGGTTTGGTGGAATTGCGTAGAGGGCAACGTGGCGACGTGGCAATTCGATAGTGAAGATGGTGGACCCGTATCCGCCCGCTCCCGTAAGCCCGAGGTGTCGTTTGATCCCTGGTTGCGGACCCGAAAGGGGTGGGCGAGAGAGTTTGCCTCGATCGTTCTCGACCCACTTGGTTTCGGATGGATGCTTCAGGACCACGCGGAGCGGACGGGCAAGGTACGCCAGCGAGCGATGAAAAAGCGCGACGTTGAGGCGATGTTCGCAACGGTCGAGGCCATCATTTCCTCTCTAATGCTGGCGGTGCTAAAGCCCAACAGTCCTCCTGCAATCGCAGTCAGCCTACGTTCGCTCAAGCAAGGCATGTCGCGTTACGATCGGCCTGGATATTCTAATCTCGGAAAGGTCCTGGAGGTCTTTGCGTCGAGGCCCGCCGATGCAGCAACCGGAAAGGGCGACGTTCTCGGACCCTGGCGGCTATACAAAAGCCGGCAGCGGGGCACACCTAGCGTAGTCGTTGCGGAGCCCGGTTTCCTCATAGAGAACATGCGGCAGCACATCCGAAGCGGCGCTCTATCGCTTGCCGACTTCTACAGAGAGCCGGGTTCAGAACCCATCATCCTCACACGGACGGAGCGTGATGCATCGACGTTTGAGAAGGCAAGCGAGTGGTTGGACTATACGGATACCCCGACCTCACGCGCCTTTAGGGCGGAAATGGATCGGCTAAACGGTGCTCTCCGCGAGGCAGACGTGGGCTTTGTGGAAGACGGCGGCCCCCCCGTTCCGGTTCTTCGAAATGAATTGCGCCGGTACTTCTCTCAGGCAGACGGCGACAGTGAGGCCACGCCGACTTTCGACCGGGGTGGGCGTCTATTCGGTGGATGGTGGCAGGACATCGGCAGGGAGCGCCGCTGGGCAATACGCATCGACGGAGAGCCGATTGCAGACCTCGACTATTCCAACATGTTTATGCGGCTTGCATACGTAGAGGCCGGCGTCGTGCCGCCCGTAGGTGACCTGTACGCTCGGGTATCGGGTTTCGATGGGCCAAACCTTCGGCCGGCTGTGAAAAAGCTTGCCAATGCCCTGTTCTTCCGAACCACTCCAATGGTCCGCCTTCCGAGAGACCCAGAATTAAAGAACGCTTTGCCGCCCGGTGTGACAGGCGCGGCGATGCGCGAGGCTATTCTTGCCGCTCATCCTGCGTTGGCCTCCATTTTTGAGACCGGCGCGGGTATGCGGTTGATGTTTCAGGAGAGCCAGATCCTCCTAGCCGCCCTATTCTGTATGTTGGATCAGGGAATTACCGCACTCCCGATGCATGACGGCGTGATGGTGGCGAAGTCGCGAGCGGCAGCGGCAATGCAATGCATGTTTGAGGCAGCGGATAAAATTGTTGGCGTTCGCCTCCCGGTAGTCGAAAAGCCTGTAATATCGGTGGGGCGAAGCCAGAATTAGCTTAGCTCGCACCCTTAAGGCTTAGGGGGAGGGCGTAGGGGGATTGTATACTTAGTTTCTTCTCTCCTCTCCCCAGTCCCGTTGATCACATCTTCTCGCCTCTCTAGGTCTGCACTACGCCCGCTCTACTTGGGACCTCAAGAACCTCTTCTTGTTCGGACCTCATGCCCTGGCCCACTGCCCATCCTACCAGCCCGGCCCCATGCCCTTTCCTAATGCCGCCCACCCCTCCTTTGGCGTGAGGGGTCCCCGCATTGGTGGGCTTTAGGTCGGACCCCATGCCCAGGGCATCTAGGTGACTTCATGGGATAGACCCCAGCCCCGACCCCAAGAGACAATGGTGAAGAGGGGTCTACCCGATCGAAGATCACCCCTCAGGCTTCGGGCAACCCCACGGCCTCGACACACTGCCTTGCCTGTTCCAGCAAGGGACCGGCCGAGTACCGACCCAGTGTCATCCCCTTTCGCTTGTGGCCTACCACCGCCGCGATGATGTGCTCAGGTTGGCCGGCCCGCTCCGCCTCGGTGATGAACCAACGCCGGAACGAATGGAAGTTCACGAGGGATCGCCGCTTGCCCTCGACCTGCTCCTCAACGCCCACCGAACGGCGGTAGTCGGTGAAGGCACCCGATGCCTTGAAGGATCTCTCACGCAGGGACTTGGAGGACTTCGGGGCTGGCCATTCGGGGAATAGATCGGCGGAGGCGCTCTTGCTCTCTGTGCGCCGCTTTACGATGCCTTGGAGCGCCGAGTGGATGGGCACGGCTCGCACTGCCGTCTCCTTCTTCTGAGGCTTGAAGAGGAAGACCCCATCCACGCAATCCCCCACCTTCAGGTCCACAATCACGTCAAGGCGAGCGCCTGTTAGCGCCGCGATCCGCATGAGGTCTTGCATCTCCGGGGAGGCGGGGCCGCCCAAGAGCTTGAGCATTTCGGCCTTCGAGAAGGGGCGCTCCAATTCGTTATGGGCCGTCTTCGGCTTGGGCAGCTTCAAGCCCTGCCACACGTTGGTCTCTGCGTGCTCGCGATGGACCATCCATTTCCAATAGCGGCCCAAGCGGTTGAGATACTTCTGGAGGGTGACAGGGCTTTGGCCTTCTGTGACGGACCCTATGCCATCCATGAAGCGGACGGCCACTTTCCTCGTGATGGCTTGGACGGTGGGCGGTACGCGGTTCTGAGTGCACCACTTTTCGAGGTACTTGAGCGCCCGCTCGTCGTCGGCCCGTGTGCGCGGCTTGACGGTCTGGTGCTTGAGGTAGTCCGAGTGAAAGTGCCCAAGGGGAGTGGCCGCCCCGGTTGCCATCTGGGCGAAGAGCTTTGCGTCTTGCTCGCGCTTGGTATCGTAGACCACCTCCACAATTCCCCCAGGATGGTGCTCCTCTCCAAGGGGCTTTCCCATGATCTCGTCCAGGCGGATCGTAAGGGCGTCGTCTAGCTGCGTAAGGTCTTCGGCCGTCTGGGCTCTGGAGCGCATGGCCGCCATGGTGAGGGCTTCACGGGCCAGAGGGTCCTTGCCGCCTTTCTTGAGGGCCGCCTCAATGGCCGCCTTGAACTCCGCCACCACCTGCCACTTGAGGCGATTGGCGACGGCGAGGCTATCAGTGTTGAGGGACCTTTTGAGCTTGGTGCCCATCTCCGGGTGGAGGGCTCGGGGCACTGACACGACGACGCGCCACTTGCCGTCCTTGTTCTCCAAGTAGCGAGTGTCGGCGGATGCTGCGCGGGCCATTCCACTCCTTGCGTACCCCGTTGCGTACCCGAAGTGAGTACCCGAGAACCCTTGTAATGTCGAGGTTTCCTTGCGCTTCAGGGGTCTCGGAAGCGAATGCGGAGTGCCCGATTGGCTCCACCACCCTAAACCTCTGCATCTGATAATCGCCGAATGAGATGGTAGCCTGCCAGCTTGCTGTGCGGGCTTGTTTCCGTTTCGACGCTCATGTGTCTCGTTGATACCGGGTCGGCGATCTTCGGGGCGTGGTGGGCTCTGGTCTTTGTCTGTCGTTTTGCCCGCTGTGGGAGCAGGGCTTTCGGTGCGAGCCTTTCGCACCGTCCGCTGTGGCCCTTGTTGTTGGGCGCGGCGCGGTCGCGAGTCGGCTGCTTTGAAGCATCCAGCAGGATTTGCCGACATCGATCTTCGGTTTCCTCTGGGTTTTAGGCGCTGCGGGAACTGCACGCGATAGCTCGCGGACGAGAAACACAGACGGGGTCGTCTTCGTGTGAAGCGGACGCTCGACCCGACGATCGTGATTTCTGCGGTCGGCTTTCCTAGCCTTCGTGTGGGAATGTTCCGCGTACGAGAGGGCGGGCGAGGCTGCGACCATCACTTGAGCGGCTCTGGCCCAACGTTGGGATGGTACCGGTTCGGAATGCGCTAATGCACATTCTTACGAATAGTCAGTCTATCCGAGCCATTTACTACGAGAAAACCAAATCGTGAGAGATAGAGTCTTGGGGCTGCTTTGGGACAGGTTATGTCAAACGATCGCGTGTCAGGATGCGGCATCGTAGTATCCTCCTTTGGGTTGTCTTGATCATGCGTTTCTCATTGAAAGGCCGACTCATCGCAGGATTTGGCTCAATTCTGGTCTTTGCCTGCGCTCTCGGCGCCTTCGGCATCACCTCGCTTTCCGAAAACGCAGACCGATTCTCCCAATTCGTCGAGCACCCGTTCCAGCAGGTCCAGAACCTCAAGGAGCTGTCGGCGCAGCTCGAAAGCGTGCGCAACGCCCTTCGTTCGACCATCACCGTTTCGCGCGATGAAATGCCGGCGGAGCGTGCACGCTACGCCGAGTCCTGGGCACGCATCGACAAGGCGATGGCCTCCTATGCCGCGTCCGTGACGTCGGCGGAGGCCGAGCAGGATCTCAGCGATCTCAAGGCCGCTGTCGCGGCCCTGCGGGCGGTGTCCGATCAGGCGCTGGACCTGGCGCAGGCCGCCGACATTCATTCGACGGAAGAGGCTGTCGAGCGGATCGAAGCCGACAATGCCGCCTTTGAAGCGGCGCTCGGCGCCTTAAGGGCCGCCCTGCCGAAGGATGGCTCCGCCGGCCAGCTTCCGCTGCTGCTCGGCAAAGCCGAGCAAGCCTATCTGCGCACGCGGCTCGATATGGTGGACATTCTGACCCATAGCGAGCCTGAGGTTACCGCCTCGGCCAAGCGCCGCTTCGTCGCCTCGCTGGACGCGGCGCAGAATCACATCCAGGCGATTCGCAGCGCCGCGCCGGAGCGCCTCGCGCCGCGTGTCGACGCTCTCGCCCAGGCCTGGACGAGCGTCGCCGCCACCATGCAGGCGGCCGAGCGGAAGGGCGAGGACAATTCGCTGAACGATACGCTGGCCTTCCTGGGCGCCAAGCAGCGGCCCGCCGCGCTCGCTATGAAGAAGCGCATCGACGATATGGTGGATCGTTCGAACGAGATGGCGACTGCGTTCGCCGCCGACGCGCAGGCGCGCTACGTCGCCATGCGAAACGGCGCGATCGCCGCTTTGGGGGTGACCTTGATCCTGGGGATCGGGGTGGCCGGCTGGATCGCGCTCTCGCTCACGCGAGGCCTGCGCCAGCTCAACGACAATCTGGACTTGATTGCCGAGGGTAATCTGTCGCAGAGCATCGCGCATGGACGGACGGACGAACTGGGCGATGTGCTGACGCGCCTGTGCCATACGCGCCTCCGCCTGTCGGCGACGATCCATACCGTGCAGATGTCGGCATCGCAGGTTTCGGCGGGTTCGCAGAAATCCTCATCGACGGCGGCACAGCTGTCGTCAGGCTCGTGCGAGCAGGCGGCTGCGTCCGAAGAGGCCTCTGCCGCGATCGAGGAGATCAGCGCCAATATCCGCCAGAATGCCGACAACGCTTCGACCACGGAGAAGATTGCGGCGCAGGCGGCCCAACATGCCGGCACGACGGGCGAAGCGGTGGCGCAATCCACGCAGGCCATGCGCGACATCGCCGAAAAGATTGCCATGGTACAGGAAATCGCGCGCCAGACCGATCTCCTCGCCCTGAATGCCGCGATCGAAGCGGCCCGCGCCGGCCAGCATGGCAAGGGGTTTGCCGTGGTGGCCTCCGAAGTGCGCAAGCTGGCCGAGCGGGCTCAGAAGGCGGCGATGGAAATCGGCGATCTGTCGATGCGCACGCTGGTGGTGGCCGAAGACGCCGGCTCGCGTCTGGAAAAGCTGGTGCCGGACATCAAAAAGACGGCGGAGCTGGTGTCGGAAATCTCGGCTGCCTGCCGCGAGCAGTCGATCGGCATCGACCATATCAACCAGGCCATTCAGAAGCTCGATCAGGTGACGCAATCCAACGCCAGCGGCGCCCGTACGATGGCGGAGACGGCCGAGCAGCTTTCGACCGAAGGCGAGCGGCTTCGCCATGAGGTCGGCAAGTTCCAGCTCAACACGAGCGAAGCGCAGGATGTGCTGCAGGGGCTGGAGGGCGGCCACACCATGCGCCCTATGCCGGCCATGGCGGAGAAGGTCGCCCAGAATGCGCCGGCTGAGCGCGGGCACGATAGCGAGAGGCTTCGACAAGCGGCCTGAAGCGTGGCGGGGCATGGCCGGTTGAGGCAGGGCGGGGCACCGAACCGACCTGGTTTTGCCGGACTGGACCGACCGCAACAGGCTTTGCGTTTCGAAACGGCCTTCCCGTCTTCGGAAAGGGCCATGGTTCCACAAGGCGGCCCCACCTTCGATCGCGCATTGAGGATCACGCGAACGGCGGCGTGTCTCGTCGTCCATGAAAAAGGGATGCGCCCGTTCGAGCGCATCCCTTCTCGTTTAGCTGACGATATGCTGCGTTCAGCGAACCGGAGCGGTCGAGTCGATGCCCGACGTGTTGCCCGGGACCGGAACACTGCTGCGGCCCGCTGCGGTGTCGGCCGGCACGGCGTCGGTGCGGGTGATCACACGGGAGGCTGCGTCAGCCGGCACGGTGGAGTCGATGCCCGAAGTGTTGCCCGGCACAGGAACCGAGCTGGTGCTGGTCTGGTCGGTCGCGACCGGCGCATCCATGCGGGTGATCACACGGGAAGCCGCATCGGCCGGCATGGTGGAATCGATACCGGAATCATTGCCCGGCACAGGCACCTTGCTGACCGACTCGGGCGTGCCAGCCGGAGGAGCCGGCATCATCTGCGCGGAAGCAACGCCACCCATGAGGGCGAGGGCCGAAATGGTCAGAGCGAGCGTCTTCATTGGAAAATCCGATCTTGGAAACAGGCGCTTGGTGTGTCACCGCGCCGACATGAACTTCGCGACAGAAAGGCGGGAGAGCCGATCTTGGTTCCAGACGTGCGCAAGCTTTTTGCGCGGCCATCAGTGGCGTCCGATCACGTTTCGGAGAAAGGCCTTCGAATGGGTTTCCGGCCAGCGACACAGCGGACGCTTCTGTTATCGCTGTGTCATGGATGTATGGCAGGCCGGGAAAACGCACGACGATGCAAACGCTTGAGGCCGGTATGGCGCGTTCGATCCACCTTCGCGGCGTGACGCGCCGCTTCCCGAACGGGCCTGCCGCGCTGGATGACGTGTCGCTCGACATCCAGGCGGGCGAGTTCCTGGCGTTGCTCGGGCCGTCGGGCTGCGGCAAGACGACGCTGCTTCGGCTGATCGCCGGGTTCGAGGCGCCGACCGACGGCACGCTCGCTTTCGACGAACGGCTTGTCGCCGGGCCGGGCTGTTTCGTGCAGCCCGAAGCGCGGCAGGTCGCCATCGTGTTTCAGTCCTATGCGCTCTGGCCGCATATGAGTGTCGGCGAGAATGTCGGCTATCCCCTACGCGTCAAAGGCCTGCGCGGGACCGAGCGAGCGCGCAAGGTGGCCGAGGCGCTGGCGGCGGTGGATCTCTCCGGCTTCGAAGGGCGGCGTCCGGCCGATCTGTCGGGCGGCCAGCGCCAGCGCGTGGCGCTCGCCCGGTGCCTCGCGATGGAGCCGGGCATCGTGCTTCTGGACGAGCCGCTCGCCAATCTCGACATGCATCTGCGCGCCTCGATGGAGGAAACCTTCCGCGCCTTCCACCGGCGCACGGGCGCGACCATGGTCTATGTCACCCATGATCAGGCCGAGGCCATGGCCATGGCGGACCGGGTCGCGGTGATGGAGCGCGGGCGCATTCTTCAGGTCAGCGCGCCGGCGACCCTGTACCGCGAGCCTGCAACCGAGGCGGTCGCCCGCTTCATCGGCCATGGTCATGTGGTCGAGGCCGACATCCTTCTCTCGCCGGGGCAGGGCCATGCGCGGGCCCGGCTGCTCGGTGTCGAAGCCGATCTGCGCTGCCGGCCCAGCCTGCGCCTGCCCGCCGGGGCGCGCGGGCGCGTCTGCCTGCGGGCCGAGGATCTGGAAGCCGACGCGCCGGGCGGATTCCCCGCCCGTGTTCTGTCCTCGACCTTCAAGGGCTCGCATTCGCGCCTTGTGGTGGAACCGCTGGCCGCTCCCGGCCTGCGCTTGGCCGTCCATGCCGACGCGCCTTACGCGGAAGGTGAGAGCCTGCGCGTCGGCCTCAAGGGCGGTTGGTTGCTGCCGGAGGACGGCGAGGCGGCGACCCTGCCGGTGCGGGAAGCCGCGCTCGCCTGATCGGCGGGGCTCGAAGAGCCGGCGCTCAATCGGTCCAGGGCAGCGCGCCCTTGGGCAGACGCGGGGCGAGCATCGAGCCGAGCGCCATAACAGCGAGGATCACCACCACGGTCACGCTGGCGAGAGCGGCGGCCAGCGGCGCGCGGCCGGCATCGTCCAGATTGAACACCGCGACGCCCAGCGTCTCGTTTCCGGCCGACCAGAGCAGCGCTGAAACGGTCAGCTCGTTGAAGGCCGTCATGAAGACGAGAATGGCCCCCGCCGCCGCCATGGGCGCGACGAGGGGCAGAACGATGGTGCGCAGGCGAAACAGGAAGCCCGCCCCGGTCATGCGCGCCGCCTCGTCCAGCGCGGGGTCGAGCTGGCTGACGCCGGCCACCACGGGGCGCAGTTCCAGCACCAAAAAGCGCGCGAGATAGGCGAGGAAGATGATCCAGATCGTGTTGTAGAGGCTGAAGTTCAGAAGCGGCAAAGGCTTTAGAAACAGCAGGATCGCCGCGATGCCGAGCACGATGCCGGGCAGGGCATAGGGAATGTCGGCGGCCGCCGAGACGAGGCGCAGAAGCCGGCTTTTCCGCCAGACGAGCAGCACGCCGAGCGGGACGACGAGGCAGGAGAGAAGCAGCGCCGCGCCCAGGGACAGCGCCGCCGAGTTGCGGAAGGCGCGGATCGTCATGTCCTGGCGCAGCAGCACTTCGGCATAATTGCCGAGCGTCGCGGTGGCGGGGCCGAGCGGCACGCCGTAGGCAGTGACGAGGGAGGTCGCGAGAAGTCCGATCAGGGGGGCTGCGACCATCACCAGCATGAGGGCAACCACCAGCGCCTCCACCGCCCCGCGCCAGCGGCCGAGGCGGAAGGGCTCGAGAGCTGCGCCCGAGCCGGACAGGCGATAGTCCCGCCCGCGCAGGGCCAGCCCCTGGAGCGCCAGCCCGCTAAAGGCGACGAGGCCGACGATAACGGACAGAACCGCCGTTTCGCCGATGATCGCGGGGCCGAAGCCGGCAAGGCGCTGGTAGATCAGCGTCGGCAGGACAGTGTAGCCGGCGGGAATGCCGAGAAGCGCGGGAATGCCGAAATTGCCGACCGCCGAAACGAAGGCGATGGCCGCACTCGCCACCAGCGGCGGCGTCATGACCGGCAGGATGATCGTGGCGAGCACGCGGCCCCGGCCGGCCCCGCAGGCGCGCGCCGCTTCCACGAGATCGCGCGGCAGGGCGCGCAGGCCCGCGCGCACCGACAGGAAGACCAGCGGCGCGTGCTGGACGCCGAGCAGCACCATGATGCCGCCCGCGCTGTAGAGCGGATTGGGCGAGCCAAGCTCCGGGGCGAGACCCAGCGTATTGAGAAGCGGGCTGGCCGGGCCGAACAGCTGCGCCCAGGCGAGCGCCGTCACCTGCGGCGGGATCATCGCCGGGAGAAGCGCGCAGAAGGTCAACACCTTGCGGCCACGAATGTCCGTCAGCCCGACAAGAAGCGCCAGCGTCAGGCCGATCAGGACGGCGATCAGCGTGCCGACGGAGGCCGTTGCCAGCGTGTGGCCGGTGGCGATCCAGGTCGAGCGCGCTTTGAGCACGCCGAGCGCGGGGCCGAGATCCACCCGCCCACCGGGCAGAACGGCTTCCATCGCCAGCCGGACGAGCGGCAGGATCGACAGAAGGGCGACGATCAGGGCGAGCGCCCCGATCGTCCAGCGCTCAGTGGGCGTGGCTCTCAACGCGTCTTGCCTCAGCCGCCGAAGAGTTCGGAAAAGCGCTTCTTGTTCTCGGCCTCGTCGGCCAGCGCCTTGGCCGCGTCGAAGGGCAGGAGCTTGATCGTGTCGCGCGCGGGGAAGCCCGCCGGGCCTTCGATGCCGCTGCGCGCGGGCAGATAGCCTTGGCGGGCCGCCAGCTTCTGGCCGGCTTCGCTGAGCAGGAAGTTGACGAAGAGCTTGGCGCCGTCCGGGTTCTGGGCGGTCTTCAGGATGGCGACGGGCTCCGTCACCGCCGACACGCCTTCAGTCGGGAACACGAAGCTCACCGGCGCGCCCTTGGCCGCTTCCCGGATGGCGAGATAATCGACGATCACGCCGTAAGCCTTTTCGCCGCCGGCCACCGATTTCATCACCGCGCCATTGCCACCGCTGGCGCTCGTGCCCTCCTTGGCGAGCGTTTCCAGATAGGGCCAGCCGAACTCGGAATTCTGCGCCAGCGTCGCGACATGCACCAGCGCCGCGCCCGAGGTGAGCGGGCTCGGCATGGTGGTCTTGGCGGCGATCTCGGGCTTGAGCAGATCCTTCCAGGCGCGCGGCGCTTCGCCAGCCCGCGTGTTGGCCACCAGGCCGGTGGTGATCAGCTTGGTGGAGAAATAGGTATGGTCCTTGTCCACCAGCGCGGCGTCGAAGCCCTTGGTGTCGGCCTCAGGGAAGGGCAGGAGCCGCCCGTCCCGCTTCAGCCCTTCCATGGTCACGCTATCGGCGATCAGAAGCACGTCGGGCTGCGGCGCGCCGGCGGCGAACTCGGCCTGGAGCTTCGCCATCACCTTGGTCGTGCCCTCGCGCACCCATTCCACCGTGATGTCGGGATGCTCGGCCTTGAAGGCATCGACGGTCGCCTGCGCGTCCTCGTTCGGCTGGCTCGTGTAGAGCGTGAGCTTGCTCTCGGCCAAGGCGGGGCCGGCAAGAGCGAGGACGGCAAGAGACAGACTGGCGGCAAGGCCGAAGAGGCGTGACATGGACAAGTCCCCCATAGGTCGAATGCGCCCGGAAAGCGGGGGCAAACGGATCGTTTCGGCGGCCTTACGCAGCCCGCATGACATCAGCGTGAACCTCACGCGGGCGTGATCGACGCGCTGTGGGTCCATTCGAAGGCCAGAGATAGCACGCGGAAAGGCCATTGGGTCCGGGCCGCATCCGATTACACACAACGAGGTTCGGGCGCTCGACCACGTCGGTATGGGTCAAGCGCGTCGCTCATGCTTGAGAAGCCCTGCCGAACCGCGCATCGGCCCGGCAGACCGCGCCGCCCGACCCGCCGTGCAGCAGTCATTTCCCAGCGCCAAGAAAAACATCGGACCACAGACAGTTGGAATGATTCAGGAATAGGTGTAATGGCGGGTACGCCCACCCGGGCACAGGAGGTTTTCATGCCCGCATATCGTTCCCGCACGACCACCCATGGCCGCAACATGGCCGGGGCCCGTGGCCTCTGGCGCGCCACGGGCATGAAGGATTCCGACTTCGGCAAGCCGATCATCGCCGTGGTCAATTCCTTCACGCAGTTCGTGCCGGGCCATGTGCATCTGAAAGACCTCGGCCAGCTCGTCGCCCGCGAGATCGAGGCGGCCGGCGGCGTCGCGAAGGAGTTCAACACGATCGCCGTCGATGACGGCATCGCGATGGGCCATGACGGCATGCTCTACTCGCTGCCCTCGCGCGAGCTGATCGCCGACTCGGTCGAATACATGGTCAACGCGCATTGCGCCGACGCCATGGTCTGCATCTCGAACTGCGATAAGATCACGCCGGGCATGTTGATGGCCGCCATGCGCCTCAACATCCCCGCCGTCTTCGTCTCGGGCGGTCCGATGGAAGCGGGCAAGGTCGTCTGGCCCGACATGACCGAGAAGAAGCTCGACCTCGTGGACGCGATGATCGCGGCCGCCGACGACCGCATCTCGGACGAGGACGTCAAGACCATCGAGCGCTCGGCCTGCCCGACCTGCGGTTCCTGCTCGGGCATGTTCACCGCCAATTCCATGAACTGCCTGACCGAAGCCCTCGGCCTGTCCCTGCCGGGCAACGGCTCGACGCTCGCCACCCATGCCGAGCGCAAGCGCCTCTTCGTCGAGGCCGGCCATCTCGTGGTCGATCTCGCGCGCCGCTATTACGAGCAGGACGACGCTTCGGTTCTGCCGCGCTCCATCGCGAGCTTCGCCGCCTTCGAAAACGCCATGACGCTCGACATCGCCATGGGCGGCTCGACCAACACGGTGCTGCATCTGCTGGCCGCCGCGCACGAGGCCGAGGTGGACTTCACCATGGCCGATATCGACCGCCTGTCGCGCCGCGTTCCCGTTCTCTGCAAGGTCGCGCCGTCGATCGCGAACGTCCATATGGAGGACGTCCACCGCGCCGGTGGCATCATGGGCATTCTGGGCGAGCTCGACCGCGCCGGCCTTCTCGACACCTCGGTCGGCTCCGTCCATGCCGAAAATCTCGGCGCCGCGCTGGAGCGCTGGGACATCAAGCGCACCGAAAGCCAGACCGTTCGCGACTTCTTCCGCGCCGCGCCCGGCGGCGTGCCGACGCAGGTCGCCTTCAGCCAGGACCGTCGCTTCGACACGGTGGACGACGACCGCGACGCGGGCGTCATCCGCAATCTCGAGCATGCCTTCTCGCGCGACGGCGGCCTCGCGGTGCTTTACGGCAATCTCGCCGAAGACGGCTGCATCGTGAAGACGGCGGGCGTCGATGAATCGATCCTGAAATTCACCGGCCGCGCGCGCGTTTTCGAAAGCCAGGACGCCTCGGTGAAGGCGATCCTGTCCGGCCAGATCGAGCCGGGCGATGTCGTCCTGATCCGCTACGAGGGCCCGCGTGGCGGGCCGGGGATGCAGGAAATGCTCTATCCCACGAGCTATCTGAAGTCGAAGGGCCTCGGCAAAGCCTGTGCGCTTGTCACCGATGGGCGCTTCTCGGGCGGCTCGTCGGGTCTGTCGATCGGCCACGTTTCGCCGGAAGCGGCGGAAGGCGGCCTGATCGCGCTCGCCGAGGAGGGTGACCGGATCGAGATCGACATCCCGAACCGCTCCATTCATCTCGCGGTGGAGGACGCGGAACTCGCGCGCCGCCGCGCCGAGATGGAAGCCAAGGGCCGCGACGCCTGGAAGCCCGCCGAGATCCGCAAGCGCAAGGTGACGACCGCGCTGAAGGCCTATGCCTCGATGACCACCAGCGCCGCCAAGGGCGCGGTGCGCCAGCTCGACTAACCCCTTGAAGCCGCGCCGACAGAGCGTGGCTTACCTAAAGATATGCGAAAGGGCCGGTCCGCCGCGAGTGGACCGGCCCTTTCGCATGACATAAGTCTGCGTCGATCAGGCGCTGACGCAGGCCCCTTGTTCGGTGGCATTGGCCTTAAGCGCTTCCGACGCGACCGCCGCGCTGGGCAGGGCTGCATCTGATCGGCGAGGATGTACGAAGACACGCGTCACTTCGCGATAGGCCGCGATCTGATGATGCCGGATGCCGCCCTCGGCCTGATTGCGTTCCCAGACGGTGGACGGACGATGAACGATGCGAACAGTTCGTGACATGAGTTCCAAGGCTCCTTCTGAATCCCTAACCTCATGATGTCCTAACGAAAACGCCGCCCGATCGTTGCGATCCGAGACGGTGGCTGGCCACCGATTACAAGCTCTCGGTGTGACGTGGCGTCACCTTGAGATCCGCCATGCGGTAGACCCTGCCCGCGCCATGCGAGCCGTTGATGCGCCGTTTTGTGTCGCGGATGTCGATGACGCCGCGATAGCCGCGCCTTTCGCTGAGGCCGTGCTCACCAATGTCGTGCACGGCCACTGAAAATCTGCTGGCGCCGCCGCGAAGCGAAAGCGGAGATCGCGGGGGGCGGAGCTGCTATTCGAATCGAACATCCCTTTGCGGATCGTATCATCCGCCCAAGGCTGCGACGTATCGTGTGAGATGATCGACGGGTTTTCGCCTTGCGGTCCGGGGCGGTTGTGATCTCGGCGTCGAGAGGAGCATAAGCCCGGCCTATGGCGCGACGGTCGGTCAGGCTCGCCGCATGTTCAACTCGGCGCCGCGGAGAATCATTCAATCCGGTCTGGTGTATAAGACGCGCTGCCTCCTGCGTCGAAGCGGGCGGGGTCATGCAAGATTTCGAATGCGCACGCCATGAAAAGGGCGCTCCCGTCCAACGGCATCTTGCGCAACGCTTACATGCTGAAACGGCGAGCGCATCGAAGCGCTCGCCGCTTATGGAGAGGCCGTTAGCCGGCTTCGTCTCTTTGATCCGCCTCAGCCCGCAGCGCGGGTCAGAACGCGGGCGAGACGGGCCGAGAAGCCGCGCGGGTCGAGGGGCGCTTCGCCGTCCGCGATGCGCGCCTCGTCGAACAGGAGATGGGCCGCGTCCTCGCGAAGGCTTGTCTCGCTTTCGCTGAGCCGGCTCAGTCGTTCCACCAGCTCGTGGCGCGGGTTGATCTCCAGGACGGGCTTCGACGGGGCGGGCGCGCGACCGGCGCTCGCCAGAAGGCGCTCCAACTGCCGGTCCATCCCCGTGTCGGGCGCAACGAGGCAGACCGCGCTTTCGCGCAGGCGTTCGGACGCGCGCACATCCGACACGCTGTCGCCGAGCACCGTCTTGGCGAAGGCGATGAAGCCGCCAACCTCGTCGGACACATCGGCGCTGTCCGCCTCGCCCTCGGTCAGCTTGATCTTGCCGAGATCGGCGAGACCCTGCGTCACCGAGCGGAAGGGCTTGCCCTCGTATTCGATGCCGCCCGTGACCCAGAAACTATCGACATGATCGGGCAGGAGCAGGACGTCGATGCCGCGCGCCCGGAAGCCCTCCAGCTGCGGCGAGGCGAGAAGCCGGTCGAGATCGGTGCCGACCGCGTAGTAGATCGCGTCCTGACCTTCTTTCAGGTTGGCGACGTAATCCTTCAGCGAGCGCCATTCGCTCCCCGAACCCGTGGTCTTGAAGCGGGCGAGCGACAGCAGCGCCGCGCGGCGGCCGTAATCCTCGTAGAGGCCCTCCTTCAGCACCGGGCCGAATGTGTCCCAGATCTTCAGGTAGCGCTCGGGCTCCTTGTCGCTGAGCTTTTCCAGCTCCGACAGGACGCGGTTGGTGACGCCCTTCTTGATGGCGGAGAGCGCGGGGCTTTCCTGGATCATCTCGCGCGAGACGTTGAGCGGCAGGTCGGCCGAGTCCACGAGGCCTCGCACGAAGCGCAGATAGCGCGGCAGGATCTCCGCCTCGTCGGTGATGAAGACGCGCCGGACATAAAGCTTCAAGCGCCCGGCGCGGTCGGGGTCGAACAGGTCGAAGGGCTTCGATTCCGGCACGAAGGCGAGCACGGAATATTCGTGCAGGCCTTCGGCGCGGTAATGCAGCGTCAGCGCGGGCTCGTCATATTGTCCGGCGAAGGAGCGGTAGAAGTCGGTGTAATCCTCCGGCTTCAATTCGGATTTGGGGCGCATCCAAAGCGCCGCGCCGTCCGCGATCTGGCGCGGCTCGGCATCGGGCTTCTCCTTCAGCCAAATGGGCACCGGCACATGGCCGGACTGCGACTTGATCGTGGATTCGGCCGTGTAGGCGTCCGCGTAGGTCGCCGCGTCCTCCTTCAGATGCAGCGTGACGCGGGTGCCGCGCGCGGGCGCCTCCGCCACGTCCACCGGCTGGATCGTGTAGGTGCCGAGCCCGTCCGAGCGCCAGCGCCAGGCCTGATCGGAGCCCGCGCGCCGCGTCACGACCTCCACCTCGTCCGCCACCATGAAGGCGGAATAGAAGCCGACGCCGAACTGGCCGATGAAATGGCTGCCTTCCGCCTCTTTCGAGCCGGCGACGCGCTCCATGAAGGCCTTGGTGCCCGAGCGCGCGATCGTGCCGAGCGCCTCCGACAGGTCCGCCTCGCTCATGCCGATGCCATTGTCCTCGATGGTCAACTGCTTGGCCTCGGGGTCAAGCGTGACATCGATCCGGAACGGCGCTTCGCCCGGCATCAGGGAGGCGTCGCTCAGGGCCTCGAAGCGCAGCTTCTCGCAGGCATCCGCCGCATTGGAGATCAGCTCGCGGAAGAAGACGTCCTTGTCGGAATAGACCGAGTGCACCATGAGGTGCAGCAGCTTGGCGACATCGGCCTCGAACGGGCGGGTTTCGGGCGCAGCGGTTTCAACAGTCATGGTCGCGTTCCAATAGCCTCCGAATGGGGGGTCGTGGCGCGAGATGGCGGTACCGAGCGCGCTTTTCAAGCGGGGGCGCAAGGCGCGGCCCGCGTCGTCGCGCCGAAAGGCCTATGCTGCAGGGGCGGCGCGGGCTTCCCATTCTGGGGAAATAGCGCTCGGGCCCGCTTGGATTCAGGAAAATTTCAAGCCTGCTGTTGAAATTATCGAACGCTCTCTAGACCTCGAAGGTGGTATGCCGCTCGGCCCTTCCCGCAAGCCCGTATCGTTGAAGAGATGGCTTCGGCTGTCGCTGTCGGGCTTTGCGGCCAGTCTCATCCTGGCTATGGCTTGGGGCGTTTGGCCCCTTCTGCTGAAATTTCAGGAGGGCGAGCGCAATCTCCATGCCATCAAAGCCTACCATCTGCTTCTGACGACCGCCAATCGCATCTCGGCCGAGCGGGGCCCATCCAACGTCGTCATGTCGATCGAACCGGGATCGGACGCCGCCGCAACCCGTCGACTGACCGAGTTTCGTGCCGTGACCGATCTGTCGCTGGACACTGCGCTCGGTATGGATCGGCAGTGGGCGGAGCCCTTCATCTTCCAAGCGATCGCCCAGACCATTTCAGACGCCCATGACGAACTGGTGGCCGCCCGTGCCGAGGTCGATCGGATCGCCGCCATGCCAGCCGGCAGCCGCTCGCGCGAGGACGTGCGCCAAGCCGTGAATGGCATGATCGAGGTGGTGGACCATTACCAGGGCGCGCTCGACACGGGGGCGCAAGCCCTTGCGCTTCTGGGACCGATCGTGGCCGGTTCCACGATGGTGGCCCAAAGCGTCAGCGACCTGCGCGAGTTCGGCGGGCGCATCGCCTCCCATATCATTCCATCCGTCTCCCGCGGCGAAAGGCTGACGGAAGACGAGATCGAACGCTTCTATCGCGCTGAGGGACGGCTTCTGGAGATCAATCGCCTGCTCGGTACGCAAAGGCTGTTTTCTGCCGATCCCGAGTTTCAGCCGCTGGCCCAGGACATCGGCCAGCAGTTCTTCGGGCAAGGGTTGGGACTTCTGCGGCGGATCGTGGCGGAAGGGAAGGCGGGGGCGTCCTATTCCATCGAACCGAGCCAGTTGACGGCGCTTTACGTGCCGCATCTCAAACCGCTCGAAGACATGCGCAATCTCTACCTGTCGCACATGATCGGCATGTTCGAGGAGCGCCGCGCGACGGCTTTGAGCCGCCTCGGCTTGACCCTTCTGGGTTCGCTCTTGTGCCTTGGCGCGGCCTTCTGGTTCCTGGGTTCGGTTCGGCGCAAGATCCTGCTGCCGCTTCTGACCGCGCAGGAGGCGGTCGTCTCGCTGGCCGGCAATCGTTCGATCGAACGCATGAGCCTCGACAGTTCGATCAGCGAGATGCGCACGCTCTTTTCAGCCGTGTCCGTGCTGGCCACCAAGATCAACGAGCGTCGGCGGTTGATGGAGGATCTGCGCGTCCAGGCCGAAACGGATCGGCTGACGGAACTCGCCAACCGCCGGGGCTTCGACAGCATGACGGAAGATGCGCTGCGCCATGGCAGGGCGGGGCATCTCGGGATCATGTATTTCGATCTCGATCACTTCAAGAGCGTCAACGACAAGCTGGGGCATCAAGCCGGCGACGCGCTTCTGGTCGAAGTGGCGAACCGGCTGCGTAGCCAGTGCGATGCCCGCGTGTGCCTGGCTCGCCTCGGCGGGGACGAGTTCGCCGCCCTCGTTCAAGGGCTGGACGAAGGCGAGCAGCGCGGGCTCGCCAAGCGCATCGTCGGCCGACTGGCCGAAGCGTTCGAGATCGACGGCCATCGCACGCATATCGGCGTCAGCATCGGCATCGCCATCTGGCGCGATGCGCATCTCGATTTCGCAACGCTCTGTCGGCAGGCCGACATGGCGCTCTACGAGGCCAAGGCACAGGGGCGCAACGGGTTCCGCGTCTTCCATCCGCGCATGGAGATGGCCTTTCGCGAACGAGCGATCGAACAGGCGGCACGAATGGAGCACGAACGTGGCGGCCTCGACGCCGCCGCCTGACGCCCACCCCCGGTCAGTGTCGAACAGGATTGCATCGGGTTCGTCGACACTCCCCGGACCTGCCCGAGCGCGTCTCCCCGACCGGACGGCGAAAGGCGACGCTCGACGTCCGCGTCCTCTTTCCGGCCCGTTGCCGAGCGTTTCCGCCGCTCTCGAACGAAGCCGTGATCGCGCCGCGCTTTGCGCCGCGCGGCCTCTGGGTTAGAGCCTGCCGGGTGAGAGGCATCACTCTGCTTCGCTCATCCGACCCGGCTCTGCGCCGACCGACCCCCAGCGCCGAAAGGATCGGCTTCCCAGAGATTCTTTCGCGATCCCCCCTGATGGCTTCGATCCCGTTGATGCTGCGGTTCCCCCATGCGGCGTCCGTCTGCGTGGGGCAGATTTCTCGCCGAAGGCGTGGTCTCCCCGCGCCGAGCAGGGGCTTGCAATGTTATAATATAACATCGTAAAGCCCTTTTGCCGGTCGAGGTTCATTCCTCGCACCCAGCCTCACCCCCCTGTTCGTCCCTGACGTGCTCCCGTTCAGGCTCGAAAATCTGAAGTTCGCAGTGCCATGTCATCCAGCCCGCTCGCGCCCGGCCGCATCGATCTCGCCGGTATCGACTTCTGCGCGCGGGACGGGCGCGGCATCCTGCAAGGTCTCGATCTCGCGATCGAACCGGGCGAGCGGCTGGCCGTGGTCGGGCCCAACGGCGCGGGCAAGACCTCGCTTCTGCGCCTCGTCTTTGCGCGCCTTCGGCCGACGCGCGGCCGGGTTTCGATCGACGGGCGCGACCTCCAGGCGATCGCGCCGCTCGAGCGGGCGCGGCGGATCGCGGTGGTCGGCCAGAGCGACCTGCCGGACGGGAGGCTGACCCTCGCCGACTATATCGGGCTTGGCCGCATCCCCCATCGTGCTCGCGCCACGGCGCGCGAGGATCGGGCGGCGGTGGGCGATGCCATGGCGCTGGTCGGCTTGTCCGGTCTCGAGAGCCGGCGGCTGGACAGCCTGTCGGGTGGCGAGCGCCAGCGCGCCGGCATCGCGCGGGCGATGGCCCAGCGCCCCTCGATCCTCGTTCTGGATGAGCCGACCAACCATCTCGACCCCCGCGCGCGGGCCGACATGCTGGCGCTGGCGCGCGACCTCGGCATCACCGTGGTCGCCGTCCTGCACGATCTCGCGCTTGTCTCGCCCTTTGCCGATCGGGTTGCCGTTCTGAGCGCCGGGCGGCTTGTCGCCCACGGTCCTCCCATGGAGGCGCTATCGGCCGAGACGGTGCGCGCCGTCTTCGCCATGGACTGCTTTCCCTTCACCAATCCCGCGACGGGCCGGTCGCTCCTCGTGTTCGACACGCCGCCCGACGCTTCCTCACGATAGGACGACGCATGAAGATGTCCGCCCTTCTGACCGGCCTTGCCGCCGCGCTCGCCGCCACCTCTGCCTACGCCTTTCCTGTGAGCGTCGAGAATTGCGGGCGCACGCTGACATTCGACAAGGCACCGACGCGCGCCGTCGTCCACGATCTCAACATGAGCGAGATGGCCTTCGCCCTGGGTCTCCAGCCCAATATGGCTGGCGTCACCGGCGTTTCGGGCTGGTACAAGACGACGCCGGCCTTCGACGCCGCCAAGGGCTCGATCCCCGAACTCGCGCCCAAATATCCGACAATGGAGACCCTTCTGGCGGCCCAGGCCGATTTCTTCTTCGCGGGCTGGTACTACGGCATGAAACCCGGCGGGGAGGTGACGCCCGACACGCTGAGCGCCAAGGGCATTCCGACCTATGTCCTGACCGAAAGCTGCGCGCAGGTGGACAAGGCCCGGCCCCGCGCCTCGATGGACCTTCTCTACACCGACGAACTGGCCCTCGGTACGATCTTCGGCAAGGATGCCAAGGCGAAGGAACTCGTTGACGGTTGGGAAGCGCGCATCAGTAAGGTGAAGGAGGCTGTAAAGGGCGAAGCGCCGGTCTCGGTCTTCCTTTACGATTCCGGCGAGGACAAGCCGTTCACGGCGGGCAAGTTCGCCATGCCGACCGCGCTGATCGAGGCGGCGGGCGGCACCAATATTCTCGGCGATCTCGACATGAGCTGGGGCACGACATCCTGGGAGGATGTCGCCGTCAAGAACCCGCAATTCCTGATCCTTCTCGATTATCAGGACGGCGCGGGCTACCGGAAGCTTTTGGACTTCCTCAAGGCTCATCCGGCGATGAAGGAAACCGACGCGGTGAAGAACGAGCGCTTCCTGCCGCTGCGCTACGAGCAGATCACGCCGGGTCCCGCCAATATCGACGCGGTGGAAGCGCTGGCCAAGGCGCTGCATCCCGCGCGCTTCCCCGCGAAATGACGCGCCGGGTCATCGGCCTCTGGAGCGTCGGAACGGCGCTCCTCCTCGCCCTGGCGCTCGCCGGCATCGCCTATGGCTCGACGCCGCTGCCGCTGGCTGACGTGGCGCGCGCGCTCGCCGGCGCGGTCGGGCTCGGGCCCGAGGCGTCGGGGCCGGTGGCGCGCATCGTTCTCGACCTGCGCCTGCCGCGTGTGCTTCTGGCGATCTGCGTCGGGGCGGGGCTGGCCGTCGTCGGGGCGCTGCTTCAGACCACGACCCGCAACGATCTGGCCGACCCGTTCCTGTTCGGCCTGTCGTCGGGCGCGGCGGCGGGGGCGGTCTCGGTCATTACCCTGTTCGGGGATCGGCTCGGCGTCTGGACGCTGCCGGTCGCCGCCTTTGCCGGCGCGCTTCTCTCGGCCGCCGCGGTTCTGGCGCTTCTCGCGCGCGAGGGCGGCAAGGCGCCGGAGCGGCTGGTGATCGCGGGCCTTGCCGTCTCCTTCCTCTTCGGCGCGCTCACCACCTGGCTCGTCTTTGCCGGAGACCAGCGCGCGGCCTATTCCGTTCTGTTCTGGACGGCGGGCGGCCTGGGGCTCGCAAGCTGGAGCAATCTGCCGCTGGGCCTCTTCGGCGCGGCGCTGGCGCTCGGAACCGGTCTTGCCTGCCGCAACCGGCTGGACGCGCTTCTGGCCGGCGAGGAAACGGCCCATTCGCTCGGGATCGATGTGGCGCGCCTGCGCCTCACCATCTTCGCGCTTTCGGCGCTCTCCACCGCCGCGCTGGTCGCCCTGTCCGGCGTCATCGGCTTTGTCGGGCTGATGGTGCCCCATCTCGCCCGCGCCTTGGTGGGCCTGCGCCATGCCTGTCTGATCGCGACCTCGGCGCTGATCGGGGCCATCCTGCTTCTGGCGAGCGATCTCGCCAGCCGGGTCGTTCTTGCGCCGCAGGAATTGCCGGTCGGCATCGTCACCTCGGCGCTAGGTGCGGCGTTCGTTCTCGTTCTTGTCCTAAGACGATAGGCGGGTCGCCTTTTGTTTCACGTGAAACGCGCCGGTGGCTCCTTTCAGACAGCCTTGGCTTTCGTTCGCTTCAGCTTGGGCGGCGTCTTTGGCTTGCTTGCCGCGTCGGCCCGCTCCGCCGCGCATAATTCTTCGACCGTGCGCTCATAGGCTTTGGCGTCGATCTTGCGGATCGAGTTCTCGCTTTGATAGCGCACCGTTCCGAAGATCGGTCGCCGTGCCCAAGGCCGGTCGTGCAGCCCATAGACCCAAGCGACATTGGTGAAGGAATTGGCGTCGCGCCCGTCGAGGAAGTAGCGGTTGTTGAGGCGCAGCGTGCGCTGGAAGCCCTCCTCCGGCGTCTTCGACCATTCGAGGATCTTCTTGCCCCAGTACATGCGCAGGTGATTGTGCATAAAGCCGGTCTCGCGCATCTCGGCCATGGCGACGTTCCAGGCATGGTCGTGGGTCCGCCCTTCCGCCAGCTCGTCGTCGCTATAGAGATGGGGCCTGATGTCGCCGCTCTTTTCCTCCAGCGTCTGGCGCGCCCAGGCCGGCACGGCGCTCTCGTAGCGGTCGTAATGCTCGGTGTGGTGGACATGGTTCATCGCCAGCTCGCGCCGCACCACGATCTCCTCGATATAGGCGTCTTTGTCCTCGGCGCTGCCGGTCTTGGCGGCCCGCACGGCGAGCGCGATCTCGACCGGCGAAATCTGGCCGAAATGGAGGTACGGGCTCATATGCGAGGCCGCGCCCGCTTCCGGCTTTCCGCGCTCGGCTCCATAGCGCGCGAACGGGCCGTCGAGATAGGCCTTGAGCCGCCGCCGCGCCTCGCTCTCGCCACCGCGAAAGCGCTTCACGGGCGGCACGGAGCGGTCGAGGTCCATGCCGGCCAGAACCCGCTCGGGGTCCGACATGTCGATCGCATGGGCGAAGCTCAAGCCCTCGGCGGAGTGCTTCACCTTGTGATGCGGCAGCGGGTTCAGGAACTCGTCCAACTGCTTGCGGATCTTGGGGCGCAGGGTCCGCGCGGCGTGCTCGTGCTTGGTGGAGGCTTGATCCACAGGCACGACGACATCGCCCTCCACCTGCACCACACGGGTCTTCGCGCCCTTTACGATCTCGGCGTACCACTGTTTCTGGATCGCGAGATAACCCCGGTCGAGCACCAGAAGCGCGGCCTTGCGCGACAGGTCCAGCGCGATTGCGGCAGGCGAGGCCTTGCGCAGCACGAAGCCGACGCCGCGCTCCGCAAGGCCCTTCGCTGCGTCCGCCAGCCCTTCCAGAAGAAAGGCGTAATGGCGCGCATTGGCCTCGGGAAATCCGTTGGACCCGTCCAGCAGGCCGAAGCAGGCCACGACCGGCAGGCCGAGCCGGTTCGCTTCCTCGATGGCGAGTTCCAGCGCCGGGTTGAAGCGCGACCGGTTCGCCTGTTGGAGGAGATAGAGGACATAGCGCCCCGCCGCGTTCGGCTCGGCTTCGTTGAGAACGCGAATGCGCGCCGGCTCGATCGTCATGGGCAGGAGTCTCGCTGAATCAGGGCCTCCCGCTCTTTGTAGGGCGACTCAGCATCGGCGGCAGGCCTCGCGGCGACCTGTCGCTTTCCAAGGGCCAATCGCAGTCGCCGCCCGCCTCTTGGCGCTGGCCCGGTCCCGTGCCAGACTGCCGGGCAAAACGGGAGGACGGCGTATCGGCACTTGGCGCGGGATCGTCGCGGGAGGCCCTTGGCGGGCGGCCGGCGGTCCTGTCCTGAGCAACCGGCGCCGCGTTCGAGCCAATGGCAGCTGCGGCCGCGCATCAGCATATTCACGAGATCGAGACCGTCGCGCTCGGTGCGGCCTCGCGGCGGGATGAGGTGGTCAGCCATTCCTGGCGCCGCTGCATCGAGACCTATCGTCTCGACCCCTCGCGCGCCTGCGAGGCCTATATCCTGCCCGAGCCGCGCCTGCGCGAGCATCGACAGCGCTCGGAAGATCTGATCCGCACCGCTCGTTTCGGCCTTGAAACGTTGCACGGGCAGATGGCGGGGCAGGGCTATGTCCTGCTTCTGGCCGATGCGCTGGGTGTTACGGTGGATTTTATCGGCGATCCGACCTTCGACAACCAGCTGCGCCGCGCCGGCCTTTATCTGGGCTCGGAATGGTCGGAGCCGAGAGCGGGCACCTGTGCGGTCGGCTCCTGCCTCGCGACGGGCGAGGCGCTCTGCATCCACCAGAGCGACCATTTCGACCTGACGCATACGCCGCTGACCTGTTCGGCCGCGCCGATCTACGACACGGACGGGACGCTGGCCGCCGTTCTCGACATTTCGGCCCTACGCTCGCCGGAAGCCAAGATCAGCCAGAACCTCGTTCTGCATCTCGTCTCCGCCACGGCGCGGCGGATCGAGCTGGCCAATCTCATGGCGAGCGCGCGGGGCGAATGGGTGATCCGTTTCAGCCGCTCGCCCGAATTCCTCGACGTCGATCCCGACGGCGCGGTCTCGCTCGACGCCTCAGGCCGCGTGGCGGGGCTGACCCATGCCGCGCAGAAGCTTCTGGCCGGCGCGGTCGGGGCCGACTGGCGCGACCCCGGCGCCGTGCTCGGCCGCCCGATCAGCGATTTCCTCCAACTTGCCCTCGACGACCTGCCCGACCTCACGCGAGATCGGCCGAGCGAAAGCCGGCTTCTGGCGGGGCGGGACGGAAACCGCGTCTTCGCCCATGCCATCGCGCCGCCGCGCGTCTCGCCCCGCGCGCTGAAGCCCGCGCCCGGCGCGCTGCCCCCGGCGCTGGCGGACCTCAGCGGCGGCGACCCGGCGATGGATACGCTCTTGGCCAAGGCCGCACGGCTCGCCCGCGCGCCGCTTTCCATCCTGCTGCAGGGCGAGACGGGAACCGGCAAGGAGGTTCTCGCCCGCGCCATTCATCGCAGCCGGGGCGACACCAAGCCCTTCGTCGCCTTGAATTGCGCGGCGCTGCCCGAAAGCCTGATCGAAGCGGAGCTGTTCGGCCACGCGCCCTCCGCCTTTACCGGGGCCAGCGCCAAGGGACGAGCGGGACTGATCGAGGCGGCCAATGGCGGCACCCTGTTTCTGGACGAGATCGGCGACATGCCGCTGTCGCTCCAATCCCGCCTTCTGCGCGTTCTCTCCGAGCGCGAGATCGTGCCGGTCGGCGCGCTCAAACCGATTTCGCTGGATATCCGCGTCATCTCCGCCTCGCATCGCGATCTCGGCGCGCTGGTGCGGCAGGGCGCGTTTCGCGAGGACCTGTTCTATCGCCTGAACGCCGCGACACTGCGCCTGCCGCCGCTGCGCGAGCGACAGGATCTGGGCTGGCTGATCGAGCGGCTGGGCGGCGGCGCGAAGCTTGACCCCGCCGCGCGCGCGGCGCTCCTGCGCCATGCCTGGCCGGGCAATGTGCGCGAGCTGCGCAACGCGCTGGAACTGGGTGCGGCGCTGGCCGAAGACGGCACGATCCGCTTGGCCGATTTTCCCGAAGCCTTGGGCGAGGCACAGCCACAGCCATGGTCTGTGCCTTCGCTCGCCTCCGATGCGCCGCCCGCACAAAGCGAGGCGGAGGACGCCGAGACGCTGCGCGCGCTTCTTCTCGCCTGCCGCTGGAATGTCTCGGAAGCGGCGCGCCGGCTCGGCTGCGACCGCACGACTGTGCATCGCCGGATGCGCCGGCTCGGCCTCGCGCAGCCGCAATAGCCCCGGTGCGCCACACCTGCGGCATCCGCCACAGGCTGCGGCGCGCAGCAGAGCCCGGATTCGCGGCCAAGGCCCGGCGCACCGGGCTTTCGCCACTTGGCATCGCGCTTGCAATCCCTGCGGCGGGAGGAACGCCATGACCATGCAAGCCCTAATTTTTTATGCCGCCAAGGATCTGCGCGTCGAGGAGATCGAGGCGCCGGGCCAGCCCGGCCCCGGCCAGGTCCGCATCCGCAACACGCGGGTCGGCATCTGCGGCACCGATCTGCACGAATATGCCTATGGCCCGATCTTCGTTCCCAAGGAGCCGCATCCCTTCACCGGCGTCTCGGGCACCCAGATCCTCGGCCACGAGTTCGGCGGCACCGTCACCGAGATCGGCGAGGGCGTGACCAAGGTGAAAGTGGGCGACCGCGTGTCCGTCCAACCGTTGATCATGCCGCGCGACAATGAATATTACGCCGATCGCGGCCTGTTCTTCCTGTCGGAGAAGCTGGCGCTGGCCGGCCTCTCCTGGCCATGGGGCGGCATGGCCGAGGCGTCGATCCTCAATGACTACAATGTCTATCGCATTCCCGACGCTATGAGCGAGGAGGAGGCGGCGCTGGTGGAGCCGACCGCCGTCGCGGTCTATGCCTGCGACCGGGGCGGCGTGCGTGCCGGCTCCAGCGTTCTCGTCACCGGCGCGGGGCCGATCGGCCTTCTCACCGTGCTCGCCGCCCGGGCCGCCGGCGCGACCCGCGTGTTCCTGTCGGATCCCAATGCCAAGCGGCTGGATCTGGCGCGCACCATCGACCCCGATCTCGTGACCATCGACCCGACCAAAGAGAGCGTCGCCGAACGTGTGCGCACGGGGACGGACGATGGCGTCGGCGTCGATGTGGCGATCGAGGCCGTCGGCAACGAGCGGGCACTCGGCAATTGCGTGGAGGCCGTGCGCCGGCAGGGCGTCGTGGTGCAGGTCGGCCTGCATCCCGGCCCCTCCAAGCTCGACTGGTTCTCCGTCACCTGTAAGGATATTGATGTCCGGGGATCGTGGGCCTATCCGACGACGTCCTGGCCGCGCGTCATCGATCTGATCGCGACGGGCCGCCTGCCGGCCTCGAAGGTCGTCACCAAGCGCATCCAGCTGAAGGACGCCGTGCGCGAGGGTTTCGACGCCTTGCTGGACCCCGCCGGAACGCAGCTGAAGATCATGATCGATCTCACGAAGTAAGCCGGCTTACATTTTCTGCATTGGTTCGTTTTGGGAGGAATGACCGATATGAGCGAAACTCTGGAACGCCCCGCCGCGGAGCGCGCCGCCAAGGCTCCAACCCGCCATCAGGCGGAAGACTGGTTCTCTCGCTTCGAAGCCGCGCTGGCCGCCAAGGACGCACAAGCCGCCGCCGCACTGTTCGCGACCGAAAGCTATTGGCGCGATCTCGTGTCCTTCACCTGGAACCTCAAGACGGTGGAGGGGCAGGAGGGCGTGCGGGAGATGCTGGAGGCGCAGCTGCCGCATATTGCGGCCTCGAAGTTCCAGCTGGACGAGGAGCCGAGCGAGGACGGCGGCGTCGTCACCGCCTGGTTCATCTTCGAGACCGATCAGGGCCGGGGCCGAGGCCTTCTGCGCCTCAAGGACGGCAAGGCCTGGACCTTTCTGACGACGCTGCATGAGCTGAAAGGCTTCGAGGAGCCGATGAACGAGCGGCGCCCGAAAGGCGCCGAGCATGGCGTCCATGCCGACCGCCAGACTTGGGCGGAGCGGCGCGAGGCGGAGGCGCGCAATCTCGGCTATAGCGAGCAGCCCTATGTTCTGGTGATCGGCGGCGGGCAGGGCGGCATCGCTCTCTCGGCGCGCCTGCGCCAGCTGGGCGTGCCGACCATCGTGATCGACCGGCACGAGCGGCCGGGCGACCAATGGCGCAAGCGCTACAAGTCGCTCTGCCTGCACGACCCCGTCTGGTACGACCACCTGCCCTATATCGACTTCCCCAAGAACTGGCCCGTCTTCGCCCCCAAGGACAAGATCGGCGACTGGCTGGAAATGTATGCCAAGGTGATGGAGCTGAACTATTGGGGCTCCACATCGGCCAAATCCGCCCGCTACGACGAGGCCAAGGGCGAGTGGACCGTCGTGGTGGACCGCAATGGCGAGGAGGTGACGCTGCGCCCCAAGCAGCTGGTGCTCGCCACCGGCATGTCGGGCAAGGCGAACTGGCCGAGCTTTCCGGGCATGGACCGCTTCCGGGGCGAACAGCAGCATTCCTCCGATCATCCCGGCCCGGACGCCTACAAGGACAAGCGCGTCGTCGTCATCGGCTCCAACAATTCCGCCCATGATATCTGCGCCGCCCTGGCGGAGGTGGGAGCGGACGTCACCATGGTCCAGCGCTCGACCACCCATATCGTGCGCTCGGAATCGCTGATGGAACATGGGCTCGGCGATCTCTACTCGGAGCGCGCTCTCGCCAATGGCGTGACGACGCAGAAGGCCGACCTGATCTTCGCCTCGCTGCCCTACCGGATCATGCACGAGTTCCAGATTCCGGTTTACCAGAAGATCGCCGAGGTGGATGCGGACTTCTATCGCGACCTCGAAAAGGCCGGCTTCCGGCTGGACTGGGGCGCGGACGGCTCCGGCCTCTTCATGAAATATCTGCGTCGCGGCTCGGGCTATTACATCGATGTCGGCGCCAGCCAGATGATCATCGACGGGCGCATCAAGCTGAAGGCCGGCCAGGTGGATGAGATCACCGAGACCGGCGTGAGGCTCGACGACGGCACCGAACTGCCCGCAGATTTGATCGTCTATGCCACGGGCTATGGCTCGATGAACGGCTGGGCCGCCGATCTCATCAGCCAGGAGGTGGCCGACAAGGTCGGCAAGGTCTGGGGCCTCGGCTCCGACACGCCGAAGGACCCCGGCCCCTGGGAAGGCGAGCAGCGCAACATGTGGAAGCCGACGCAGCAGGAAGCGCTCTGGTTCCACGGCGGCAATCTCCACCAGTCCCGCCACTATTCGCTCTATCTCGCCTTGCAGCTGAAGGCGCGGATGGAGGGTCTGGAGACGCCGGTCTATGGGCTGCAAGAGGTCCATCACCTGAAATAAGCCGGCAAAGAGGAAGAGAGGGGGGCGGCGATCCGGCCCCTTCGGACTCAGCGGGTCTTGACCGAGGCCAATCGAAACCAGCCCGCCGCGCATGGACGCGGCGGGCGTTTGACCCTATCCCTCACGCTGCTTCGACAGGGCGAAAGGGCAGGGCATGGCGCGCATCCAACTCATCACCACCGGCGGCACCATCGCCTCGCGGCCGGGCGGGGCGCGGGCGGATGTCGTGGCCGAGATGACGGGCGCGGACCTGCGCGCCAGCCTTCACGATCCGCTGGAGGGGATAGACCTCGCGGTGGACGATTTCTGCCGCGTCGGATCGTCCGCCATCGACCTCCCACTCGCTCTCTCCCTAGTGCGGCGCATCGCCGAGCATGTGGCGCGGCCCGATTGCGACGGCGTCGTCGTCACCCATGGCACGGATACGATGGAGGAAAGCGCCTTTCTGGCCGATCTTCTCGTGCCCGGCGACAAGCCCGTGGTCTTCACCGGCGCGCAGAAGAGCGCCGACGCGCCCGATACGGACGGCCCGCGCAACATCGCCAACGCCGTGCGCCTCGCGGCCGCGCCACAGGCGCGGGGGCTCGGCGCGATGATCTGCTTCGACGACGAGTTCCACGCCGCGCGCGATGTCACGAAGACCCACACCTCGCGCACCGACACGTTCCGTTCCGGCGAGCATGGCAAGCTCGGCGATGTGGACGGAACGGACGTGATCGTCCACCGCCGCCCCTTGATCCGCCGCACCTATCCCATGCCCGCAAGGCTCGAAAGCGAGGTCGATCTGGTGAAGCTCGGGCTCGGCACGGGCGACCGGCTGCTCCGCGCGCTGGTGGCCGGCGGCACGAAGGCGCTCGTCATCGAAGGCTTCGGGCGCGGCAATTGCAGGCCCGTCGTGACGGACGCGATCGGCGAGATCGTGCAGAGCGGCGTGCCGGTCATCATGTGCTCGCGCTGCCCGGAGGGGCGCGTGAAGCCGATCTACGGCAATGGCGCGGGCAAGGACGTGGCGCGCAATGGCGGGATCTTCGCCGGTGACTTGGCCGGCGTCAAAGCGCGCATTCTCGCCGCCGTGCTGCTGGGCCTTGGCGAAGGGCCGGAGCGGCTGCGCGCGGACGTGGAGTTCTTCGGCGGGTGAGACCGCTGTCGGAGCCAGAAGGCGACGGCTATCATGCCGTCTCCTGGCATAAAAGTCGGAGGGGCGAACTCCTTCGATCATGGGCCGGTCAACGCTTCGCCCTCTGCCGCCGATCTCGGGTCGCCTCCGCAGTCCATCTCGTGAGGAAGTCTTGGAGCGTCTCACAGAACCTCGCGGGGTCGGTCTGTCGGCGGTTCGGCTCCATGGCGTCGTTGCCGATGCTTGGCCCTGCGCTGCATAGGGTTGTGCTCCGCTCCTCGAGCTAAAACCAAATCCCTTGACAGCCCTGCGACCCAAGATTCTGTTCTCTGCTCCGATTCAGGCGCTCCCCTAGACGGACTGAACCGCTTCGCTCTTCCCTCGCTATCTCGCGCCTCCCTTTGCTTTGCCCCGCCTTGATCCAATTGGGACGGGACGAGCGAAGGGGGAATGCGATGCGACGTTGGTCCTGGGTTCTGCAACGGTTGCGCCGCCAGATCTGGTTTCGAGCGGCCGTGATCAGCGCCGCGGGCATCGTGACGGCGGCGGTGTCGGGTCTCGTCGGGCGCTATTTTCCCTATCAGTTTCCCGCCGATGTCGGGCAGGACGCGGTCGGAACGATCCTCGAAATCCTGGCCTCCAGCATGCTGGCGGTCACCACCTTTTCGCTGACCGCCATGGTCACGGCCTATGGCTCGGCGACCCAGCTCGCGACGCCCCGCGCCACGCAGCTGCTGCGCGAGGACCCGACCTCGCAGAACGCCCTCTCGACCTTTCTGGGCGCCTTCGTCTTCTCGGTGGTCGGCATTATCGGGCTTCAAGCGGGCATCTACGGCAGCCAAGGGCGCTTCGTTCTGTTCGCCGGCACGCTGATGATGATCCTCGTCGTGGTGCTGACGCTGCTGCGCTGGATTTCGCATATCACCACGTTCGGGCGCATGTCCGACGTGATCGACCGGCTGGAGGATGCCGCCGCCAGCGCCATGGCGCGCTTTGCCGAAGCGCCGCATCTCGGCGGCCGCCCCGCCGTGCCCGTGCCGCCCGAGGCGCGCGCGCTCCATCACAAGCGCACGGGCTATGTTCACCACGTGGATATCTCGACGCTCGGCCGGCTGTCCACCGAGCGCGGGCTCGTCCTCCATGTCGAGGCGCTGCCGGGCACACTGGCCCATCCCGGGCGGCCGGTGCTCCATGTGGAGGGCAAAGTGGACGAGGCCGATGTCGCGGCCCTGCTCGACGCGTTCACGATCGATCGCCACCGCACCTTCGACCATGACCCGCGTCTGGGTCTCATCGCCCTGTCGGAAGTGGCGAGCCGGGCGCTGGCTCCCGCCACCAACGATCCTGGAACGGCCATCGAGGTGTCGAACGCGCTTCTGCGCGTCTTGCTTCATCTACCCGCCGAGGAGCCGGACGCGGAGGCGCTGCGCGATGCGCCGAGCGTTCATGTCGCGCGGCCGGTGATGGAGGATTTCCTGCGCGATGCCTTCGATCCGATCCTGCGCGAAGGCGTGGTCGAGGTCGAGGTGTCGCTGCGCCTGACCAAGACGTTCAAGGCGCTCGCCGACGCGCTGCCCCATGCGCGCGAGCCGGTCCGCGCCATGGCGCGGCGCTTGGCCGAGCGCGTCGAAGCGCGGCAGGACGATCGCGACGCGCTCCTGCGCTTTCATCAGGTGCATGAAGCGCTCTGGGACGCAGGGGCGGAGCGCACCTGAGGGCGACTACGCCCCCGTTTCGATCTCGGCGCGCACCTGCCCATGCGCCACCACCGCGAACAGGCCGGTGCCGCCGATCAGATTGCCGAGAAGCGCCGGCAGGATGAGCTGGGTCAGGGCACCCGTAAGGTCGGTTTCGCCGACAAGAAACAGGAGCCAGGCTTCGACGGAGCCGGCGACGACATGGCTGAAGCCGCCGAGCGCGATGACATAGGTGATCAGCGCGATCACCCAGAACTCGCTGCCCTTCGCGTTGGGCAGAATCCAGGCGACCGAAGCGATCAGGAAGCCGGCGGGCATGGCGAAGAGCACGGTCTCTCCCGGCCCATGCGTGAGAAGACTGCGGGATATGTCCAACGCCGCGCCGAGCGTTTTGGGTCCGATGATGACGCGGTGCGCGATCAGCGCGGCGACGAGCAGCGTGCCGGCCATATTGGCGGTGAAGACGGCCGCCCAAAGGCGCAGGAGCCGCGCCAGATTACGCACGCTCGGGCGTGTGGCGACAGGCAGGACGGCCGTCACCGTGCTTTCGGTGAACAGCTGGAGCTTGCCGAGGATGACGATGACGAAGCCGACCGTGTAGCCCAGCGAGACGATGAGCTCGCGCCAGGGCGCGTCGGGCAGGCGTTGGTGCAGGAAGGCCTCCGTCAGCACCGAGGCGCTGATCGCGGTGCCAGCCGCGAAGCCCGACAGGAGAAGCGAGCGGAGCGGGCGGTCCAGTTCTTCCTCGCCTCGCAGGCGCACGACCTCGTGCACCACCTTGGCGGAGCCCGAGCCTAGCACCTTCACGGATGTCTTCTCGGTTTCGGACAGGGTGCCGGAGGGCTGCGTCGGCGCGCTGGAGGCGGGGTCTGACAAAGGGGGATCGCTTTCGGATGGGCCGGTTTCAACCCAGCCGGCTCCTGCGGCGGCTTTGCCCCTCAGGAAAGAAGGGGCAGCCGGGCAGGCTCACATCAACGCCCCTGCCGGGCCATACGATCCATGTTCGTCGCCCCAAGCGGGCCGCGAGTCCTTGGCTGGCTCGCGGCCGGAGCGTTTCGGCCGAGCTTTAGGCCCGCCCCAAACGCTCCTTGCTCTTGTCTTTCGCTGGACAGACTCAGGCGTTCGCGAGCGCGTAGGTCTTGAGCGCGTTCTCGCGGTAGAAGCGGCGGAGGTCCGTGTCGGAGACGCCGGCGAGGAACCCGTCCAGCATCTCCACCCAAGCCTGATAGCTGGAGGCGAGATTGACCACCGGCCAGTCGCTGCCGAACATCACGCGCTCGAAGCCGAAGCATTCGATCGTGTGGTCGACATAGGGGCGGATGTCGTCCGGCCGCCAGTTGGCATGATCGGCCTCGGTCACGACGCCGCTGATCTTCACGGTGATATTGGGAAGCTCGGCCAAGGCGCGCATCTCACTTGCCCAGGGCTCGCGCCCGCCCGCCGCGATCGGCGGCTTGGCGATATGGTCGAGCACGAACTGCATGTCGGGGCAGCGGCGCACCAGCTCGGTCGCGCTGGCGAGCTGATGATGGTAGATGCAGATGTCGAAGGCGAAGCCCGCCTTGCCGACCTCGCGCACGCCCTCCACGAAAGCCGGCGTCAGGCAATAGGCGGGGTCGGCATGGCCCTGGATCAACCGGCGTACGGCCTTGACCCGGCCGATCGCGGCAAGACGCTCCAGATCCTCGGCCACGGCCGCGCCCCGCTCCACCGGCGCGGAGGCGATGATGCCGCGAATGCGGTTGTCCGCCTCGGCCAGTTCATCGACGAAGCGCGCCTCGTCCAACTCCCGGCCGGGTGCTGCGTCCACTTCCGCAAAGACGATTCCCTCGACCGCGATGGCGCCGCGCGCCCGGTCGAACTCGGGCATGAGAAACGCGCCCTGAATGGCCGGCACGGAGGCCAGCCAGGGATAGTCGAGCCGCGCCGGATCGTAGAGATGGACATGCGTGTCGATGAGCGGAACGTTCGGCATCGGGGGACCTCCCAGTCTGGATGCTCCCTTTGAAACCGCCGCGCGCCCCGGCGCAAGCCCCCGCACATGAGATGTGGGGGCCTGAGAACTCCCGCGCGCCTTGGCGCGCTTACATCATGCGGTGATGGAGATTGGCCAGCACCCAGATCGTCCCGCCCGCCATCAGGAGGATGATCAGCGTCGTGAAGAGGATCAGTTGCAGATCGTCCCGCGTCGAGCGGTTCCAGCCAATATGGAGGAAGAAGCGGAAATGAACGACGACCTGCACCAAGGCGCAGACGCCGATGACGCGCACCACCGTGTCGAATGAGGCCCAGCCCGTCGCCACAGACAAGAAAGGGATCGCGGTGAGCACCATGGCGGCGGCGAAGCCGGTGATATAGGAGCGAAGCTCGCGCGCCTTCTCGGCCCGCGTCTCGTCTTGTGTCGCGCTCATGCGAGCCCTCCCAGATACACGACCGAGAAAATGCCGATCCAGACGATGTCGAGAAGGTGCCAGAACAGGGCCAGCCGGATGATGCGCAGCTTGACCTCGCTGCGCAGGCCGAAGACCTGGACCTGAATCATCATCACCACGATCCAGAGGCAGCCCGCCGCCACATGCAGGCCGTGCGTTCCCAGAAGCGCGGTGAGGGCGGACAGCCAGCCGCTGCGCGAGGGAACGGCGCCTTGCGCCGCCCATTGCGCGAAGTCCTTGAGTTCCAGCCCCAGAAAGACCAGCCCGAGCAGCAGCGTCACGCCCAGCCAGAGCATCAGGCGCTGGCGGGACTCGCCATATTTCATGGCGATCGAGGCCATGCCGAAGGTGAGGCTGGAAAGCAGCAGAACGCCGGTTTCCAGCGCCGCGCCACCGATCTCGAAAATATCGTGCGGGCCGGGGCCGCCATCCGTCCCGCCGAGCATGGTGGCATAGGTGGCAAACAGAAGAGCGAACAGGACGAGATCGCTCATCAGGAAGACCCAGAAGCCGAACACGGTTTCTTCCGCGTCGATATGGGTCTTGGGATCGGTCGCGCCGAGATTGATGCCGGGATGCCGGTTGAGGGAGGAACTCATACGCCGGCTGGCTCCGCGAGGCCCATATTGGTTGCTGTGGCTTCGTCATCGCGCGAGACCTGCGGCGTGCGATGGACGAGCGCCAGGAAGGCTTCGTCCTGCCGCCGGATTTCCTCGGCCGGGATGACGCGCATCGTATCAAGGTTGAAGGAGCGCGCGACGAGCGCGCCCAGCGCCACAAGGCCGCCCGCCACCACCAGCCACCACATCCACCAGATCAGGCCGAAACTGGCCGCGGCCAGCGCCAGCCCGAACACCACGCCGACGCCCGAATTCTTCGGCAGTTCGATCGGCGAATAGAAGCGGTGCGCAGGATAGGCCGTGCCGTCCTTCTTGGCGGCGTGGAAGGCGTCGCGCGCATCGACGATCGGCAGGACCGCGAAATTATATTCGGGCGCGGGGCAGGGGATGCCCCATTCCAGCGTGCGGCCGTTCCAGGGATCGCCCGCCGGCACGGCGAGTTCCGCGCGGCGACGAACAGAGACGACGAGCTGGATAAAGAGGCTCGCCAAGGCCGCCAGGAGAAACAGGGCGCCGATGCCGGCGACGATGGTGAAGGGCAGATAGGCG
This sequence comes from Aureimonas sp. D3, assembly GCF_001463805.1. Lineage (NCBI taxonomy): Bacteria > Pseudomonadati > Pseudomonadota > Alphaproteobacteria > Hyphomicrobiales > Aurantimonadaceae > Aureimonas > Aureimonas sp. D3. Next base: position 46,617 of record NZ_BBWM01000064.1, read on the forward strand.
GGCTCGAAGAACTCCTGCGAGCGCCTGGGCATACCCATAAGCCCCAGCGGATAGAGTGGCAGGAAGGCAAGGCAGAAGCCCGTGACCCAACAGCCGCAGGAGACACGCCCCCACCATTCGTCCAGCTGGAAGCCGAAGGCCTTGGGGAACCAGTAGGTATAGGCCGCGATCATGCCGTAGAGCACGCCGGGGATCAGCATGTTGTGGAAATGCGCGACCAGGAAAACCGAGTTGTGCACCTGATAGTCGATCGCGGGGTTGGCGAGGAGAATGCCTGTCAGGCCGCCGATGGTGAAGAGAACCATGAAGGCGAGGGAGTAGAGCATGGGCACGGAAAACCGCACCCGGCCCCGAAACATGGTGAGTATCCAGTCGTAGATCTTCACGCCGGTCGGAATGCCGATCGTCATTGTGGCGATGCCGAAAATGGCGTTGAGATCGGCGCTCTGGCCCATGGTGAAGAAGTGATGCACCCAGACCGTGAAGGACAGGACGGCGATGCACATGGTGGCGACGATTAGCGAATCGTAGCCATAGAGAACCTTGGACGAGAAGTTGGAGATGACCTGCGAATACACGCCGAAGGCGGGCAGGATCAGGATATAGACTTCGGGATGACCGAACAGCCAGAACAGGTTGGCGAAGTTCATCATGTTTCCTCCACCATCGTTGGTGAAGAAATGCATCCCGGCATACCGGTCGAGCGCGAGCAGGCCGGTGGCGACCGTCAGCGGCGGCATGGCGAAGATCATCAGGATCGCCGTGCAGAGCGAGGTCCAGCAGAAGAGCGGCATCCGGAACAGCGTCATGCCGCCGCAGCGCTTCTTGTAGATCGTCACCGCGACATTGATGCCCGTCATGGTCGAGGCGATGGAGCCGAGCGTGATGGCGAAGATCCAGTAGTCCGGCCCGACGCCGGGGCTGTAGGTGATGTCCGTATAGGGCGGATAGCCGGTCCAGCCGCCGGTCGAGAACTTGCCGATCACCAGCGAGATCATGATGAGGCCCGCGCCGCCCGCCGTCAGCCAGAAGGAGATCGAGTTCAGCAGCGGAAACGACACGTCGCGCGCACCGATCTGAAGCGGCAGCGCGAAATTGATGATGCCCGTGAGAAAGGGCATCGCCATGAAGAAGACCATGATCGAGCCATGGGTGGAGAAGAGCTGCGCGAAATGCTCCGGCGGGAGATAGCCGGGATTGTCGAGCGCGATGGCCTGCTGCGCGCGCATCATCGCGCCTTCGATCACGCCGCGCGAGAGCATGACCAGCGACAGGACGACATACATGATGCCGATCTTCTTGTGGTCGAGGCTGGTCAGCCATTCGCGCCAGAGCCAGCCCCAGCGCCCGGTCCAGGTCACGAGACCCGCTACCGCGAGCGCGCCGATCACAACCAGGGAGGCGGCCGTCGTGGCGATCGCGCTGTAGAAGGGCAAGGCGTCATAGGACAGACGCCCGAATACGAAGCCCCACCATCCGTCATGGGCCGGCATGAGCATGTCCCTTGTCGTCGTTGTTTTCGTGGCGATGGGCGGCCTCGGGCCGATAGCGCGCGACGGTGCTAGAGAAGAGGTTCGGATCGAGGTCCGAGAAGAGAAGCCCCTTGGCCGGGTCGAAGGGGAAGCGCGAGCGCAGGTCCTTGAGTTCGCCCTTCTGCGAGACAATGGCGTAGGCGCCCTGATCCAGCGTACGGCCGGCTTCTCGCGCGCTTGTCACCCAGCGGTCGAAATCGGCCGGGGGCAGGGCGAGCGCGTCGAATTTCTGCGCCTGGAAGCCGAAGCCGTTGAACTGGGTGTTCTGCCCCAGAAGCACACCCGGCCGGTCAGCCAGAAGATTCAACTGCGTCACCATGCCGGCCATGGCGTAGATCTGGCTGCCGAGGGCCGGAATGGCGAAGGACTGCATCACCGTATCGCTCGTCAGGTGGAAGCGCACCGGCCGGCCTACCGGCAGCGCCATCACGCCGAGGCTCGCGATCTTCTGTTCGGGGTAGATGAAGAGCCATTTGTAATCGAGGCCGATCACCTGAACGTCCAGCGGCTGCTGGCTGGAAGAAATCGGAGCGTAAGGGTCAAGCGAGCGCGCCTTGCCGGCAATCAGCCCGGACAGCATCACCACGATCGCGATCGGAATGACCCAGACTGCGATCTCGAGGCCCCAGGAAAACTGCCAGTCCGCCTTGTAGGCCGAGCGCGTCGCCTTGCGCCGGTAGCGCCAGGCCACAAAAGGCACGAGGAACAGTGCCGGCAGAACCACCACCATCATCCAGAGCGTGACCTCAAAGAAGAGGTCGCGCTGCGTGGCGGCCACGGGTCCATAGGGGTCGAGAAAGCTGATGCCGGAGCCGCAGCCCGACAGGAGCACCAAGGGCGCCAGAAGCGCCAGCGCCCGGAGAGACCGCAATGGGTCGATGCACCGAGGCGTAGGACGATACCAATCCTTCGCCGTCATACTCGGGCGCGCCTGGGGCACATGCAGGGCAGGGAGGGTGAGCACAGCCGTATGGGACCTGCCGCCGGACAGCGCCCGAGCGCATCCATCGGCAATCGCCGCAATCTCGGCTGCCTGATGTCATGGACAATTTGAGGTAAAGTGGCGCGCGTCATCTTCTCTGCCCGACCCGATCCATAAGTGCGACCGACCCCGTGCCTAACTTGGCTGGGCATATGCGTTTTCAAGGTCGAGCAAAAATGATGGAACCCGATTGCAGCAGGATCGGTTTCATTGCCCTTTGTAGGCCAAAACAACTTATATGATGAATAAATGAATATATTTCCTCATATTTACATCATGTAGATATTGAGAAGATATCGCGAGAATTTGGTGAGCGGCGGTGGTGCGACATGATCGCTCCGCCCTTTGATGAGGCGGGGCGTGGATACCGGCTTTGAGAGTTCCCATAGTTTGCTGAGTTAGTATCCATAGCAATCGAATAGTGCCTGAATGGTATGGATCCCTTCCTTGGCTCGCGTGCCCAACGGTCTTGTCGGGCCCAGGTAAGGCCTGGCTGCCAGAGTCTGTCACTCGAACGCAGGGACCGAGCCCCGGCTCATCGCAGGGCCATGAGGGGCGGTGCGCGCAACCGAACCCCATGACGACGCAAGTCTCTTCTGCGATCCCGGTGCGGCGATCATCGAAAGTCTAGGCCGAAAACGGGTGAAACCCGAAAGCATCGGCGGTGAAATGGTGCGCGGATAGGTTTGGGAAAGCTTGACTTTAGAACACCGAAAAGAGAAGCCAAGGGAACCGTGGCCTCAAAGTCGCACCGGGCATGTTTCCGCAAGGTTTCTGTTGCATGATCTTGCGACGGTCACACTGGGATGTCTAATCTCGCGGCGTTTCCGGAAGGGAAAGCTATGCCCCACCTGTATTTAAAATCTTTCGTTTTGCTTTCCGTAACCTGCCTCTGTCTTGGGCCGGCTTTGGCGGGAGATTTGGTTTACACGCCGATCAATCCTTCCTTCGGCGGCAATCCGTTGAATTCTTCGCATCTCTTATCAATTGCTGGCGCGCAGAAGAACGCGACGGCGAGCGATTACAAGAAGCCGGTCGATACCTCGAGCACGACCGGGTCCGGGCTGACCAATTCAAGAGACTCGGATGCCGATCTCTTCGTGCGCCAACTTCAGGGGCGCCTCCTTTCGGCCCTCGCCAGCCAGGTGACGGACGCGATCTTCGGCCAGAATCCGCAGGACAATGGCACGGTTCAGTTCGGCGATACGAAGGTGACCTTCGAGCGCACTTTGACGTCCATTCGTCTTCGCATCGAGAATTCGACGGACGGCACCGTTACGGACATCGTGGTTCCGCAGCTCGTGACGTCCTCTCCCACGACGACGGCTTCGACGGGGACATCGTCAACCGGCACGTCATCGACGGGAACAGGCACGGGCACGTCGTCGCGGTCCAGTGTCTCATCGCTCTTGAACCAATCGGCTCTCACGCCGCTCGGCATCAATTAAGCCACGCGTTCAGTCGGCTTTGTAGGAATCTTCTGATGGCCATGCGTTTCCGCTTGGCGCTCGCTTCGCGTGCGTTTCTTCTGGGTGCGTCTGCGGTTACGCTGTCGGGCTGCGTCACAAACGAGTCCAAGCTGGACCCTGCGCCCATCGTGGCCCCGGTGACCAAGCAAGGCGACCTCCTGCGCAGCCTGCCGCCGCCGCGCGAGAAGACCGTGGTCGCCGTCTACGACATGGAAGACCTGACAGGCCAGTTCAAGGAGCGCGACAACGTTCAGTCGCTCTCGCGGGCGGTCACGCAAGGCGGCGCGGCGATTCTCATCAAGGCCATGCAGGATGCCGGCGAGCGCCGCTGGTTCACCGTCTTGGAGCGCAAGGCGCTGGAAAACCTCCTGCGCGAGCGCCAGATCGTCACCGAGATGCGCCGCATCTACAAGAACGAGACGGCGGTGGACCCTTCGGCCCTGCCGCCTCTGCTTCATGCCGGCATCATCATCGAAGGTGGCATTATCGGTTACGACACCAACATCACGACAGGCGGCGCCGGCGCGCGTCTCTTGGGGATCGGCGGCGACGCCAAATATATCAACGATGTCGTGACCGTGACCCTGCGCGCGGTGTCCACCAAGACCGGCGAAGTCCTGGCCAGCGTGACCAGCCGCAAGGCGGTCGTGTCCTATTCCTTGACAGGCGGCACCTTCCGCTACGTCAAGTTGGATAGCCTTCTGGAAGCCGAAGCAGGCGTGACCTATAACGAGCCCAAGCAGATCGCCGTCCAATCCGCCATCGAGCAAGCGGTTCTGTCGCTGATCGTGGAAGGGTCGGAACTCAAGATCTGGTCCTTCGCGAACCCGCAGGCCGGCGCTGAGGCGGTCGCGGCTTACCGCGCGTCCAAATATGGCGACTATCTCGACCCGACGGCCCCGCCACCGCCCCGTCCCGCAACCGAGAACGCCGCGAAGATAACCCCGACCGTGCCCTCCAAGCCCCCGCAGGTCACCGTCCGCACCCTGTCGCCCGGCGCGGTCACCAGCACGACGCGGCCCGTGTCGCGCGCTGCGCCCCAGCCCGCAGGGCAGACCGGCATCCGACAGGTTCCAGGCGTCGGCCCCGTTCCGACCGATCAGAACCAGCCGCCACAACTCCCGCCGGCTCCCACACCGAACGAACCCTCGCTGGGGGCCATCCCGTCGACGGACACGAAGAGCGTCGCCAGCCTTTAAGTTCGTCCAGCCGAAGCGGGCGGTCTCGCCGCGCCTCGCCCGTCAGTGCCTCATCGGCCCGTTCTTCCGCCGCGTCGAAATCCACAAGGGGTTTCGGCGCGGTTTTGCTTTGGCCGGTCGGTGCTGCAGCGAGCGGCGCGGGCAGACGACCGCCCGCATGGGGGCCTCGCTCCCTGAAGAACTCATACGTGCTTGCCTGATCCACTTCAAGGAAGGCGACAAGGGTTCGGCCAGCGCCGAGCCCTCGGGGCGATTCAGCGTATCTCCGTTCACCGGCAAGCTGACGCCGGCGTTCCTGCGCTTCCCCCATCGAACACACGCCTCGATTGGGTGATTCGGCGCGGGGGCGACAGGCGCGCCGACAATTTGCCGGAATCGACCGCCACCTCGTTTTGAAGAAAATTCGAAGGAACCCGGTTCCTGAAAAGCCCGCTGTGCCGGGGTTTCCAGTCGCGGGAAGCTTTGTCGCGCCATCTCGATTCAGGTTGCATTTTAATGATCAGGATGACGCAAGGTCATGGCTTTAGGGCCACTGTTAACGTTATGATTTCGTTGTCGCGCTGCGTGATCCCTTATGCATTGACGTAAGCGGCTATGTTATCGTAAATGAATTGTTAAGACGACCCGCTAAGTTCAGGATGCTCCCCCAGGTTGCGGATTGGACGATCGCGCGACGGTCCCGTTCCCGGTTTTCGCCGGATCGGTGCCGCCGAAGCCAGACGAGTGGTTGTCACAGGGAGGGTTAGTCGCAGAGGAGCAACTTGTCTGGATGCGCGCATCGAACGCGCCACGGACAAGCTTGGCCGAAGCGTCCACCCATCAAGAATTTGCAACGTCCGATTGTGGGCGATTGCCATGCAGGCTGGCGCGATCGTTCGATCCGCCGGAGGGAAGCTTAGATCTTGCGTGAAGCCCGTGCGGCCCGCGAGACGCATACCAAAGGGTGACACATGACCGTTTTCAAGACGACGCTTCTCGCGGCCACGGCGCTGACGTTCCTGACCGGCGCGGCGCTGGCCGGCGACAACAATCGGACTTTCGTGTTCCAGGGCGATGCGGTCGGCAGCGGCGCGACCGTCCAGAACAATGGCGCGTTCATCACCCAGCAGGGCGGCAACAACCAGGCTGGTAGCGAAGCCAATTACATGCTGCAGAATGGTCGCGACAGCAACATCTCGATCGACCAGTCGGGCAATAAGAACCTCGTCGGCGTGTCGGGCCGGGGTGTGGAGCAGTATGGCGCCCGCAACGCACTCGGCGTCATCCAATCGTCCAACTCGAACGAAGTCGGTCAGGTCATCCAGGAAGGCACGTTGGGCGGCAACGAAACCCGCAACCGGCTGACCATCATCCAGCAGGGTTCGGGCGAGAACAAGGTTCTCGACGTTCTGCAGCGCAAGAGCGAATACGGCAACGAGAACCGTTCGAGCGTGACTCAGAACGGCACCAAGAATAAGGTTTCGCTGATCGAGCAGAAGGGTGCCGGCAACACCTCGACCATCGACCAGTCCGGTACCGGAAACAACATCTTCGAATATCAGATCGGAAAGAACAATACCGATATCGTAACCCAGACCGGTACCGGTAATAAAGCCAACATCAAGGCGGTCGGCAACGCGAACGAAACGACGGTTCTTCAGTACGGCCGGGGCGGCGACGCTTACGTTACTTCTGGAGACAAGGGTCTTGCCAGCAACAACAACGTCGTTCGCATCGATCAGGGTGTCAACGGAACGGGCGACAAGGCTTATATCGGCTTGTACGGCAGCGACCGGAACAACGTGGATCTTCGCCAGGATGGCGCCAACGATACCCAGGTTCAGCTGTCGGGTGGGCGTGAGAACCAGCTGTATATCAACCAGAACTTCGGTGGTTCGGCTCTGACCAGCACCGCGACGGTCGAGGGCAAGAACAGTTCCTACAACACGCTGGAGGCAACGCAGTTCAAGGACAGCAAGCTGACGCTGACGCTCGATAACGCCAACTCCAACGGTGTCTATTCCTACCAGGACGGTCAGAGCATCGCCGTCGTGAATCTCGACGGCAGTTCATACAACAAGGTCGGCGTTACCCAGACTGGCGACGACCATACCGCAACGATCAACGCCACGGACGGCGCGGATCGCAACACTGTGGCCGCCCTCCAGTTTGGCGGCTCGGGCAACGCTTCGACCATCACCATCAAGGGTGGCGACTCGAACCTTCTCGCTACGATTCAGAACGGCACCGGCAACCGCGTCACCGCAATGCTGACGGGAAGCTACAACAACTCCGATGCCAACTCCGCAAGCTTCAGCGGTACGCCGGCCGAGTTCGCGGCGAACTCTCTCGGCCTGAGCCCCGTCAAGGGCATCGTCTACCAGGAAGGCAGCAGGAACAAGGTCGATCTGAACGTCACGGGCAGCTACAACGCCTTCCAGACCGTTCAGTATGGCAACGGCAACCAGATCGACGGCTCGATCGGCGGCAACCGCAACACGGCTTTCGTCGCTCAGGTGAGCGGCGGCAACGTGGCGACCTTCGTGCAGAACGGCAACGGCAACAGCCTTGGCGTTGTCCAGGGTACGGTTGCTCGTCCCGCCCTGTAAGATACCAGACCGACCGGCCGCGAGCGATCGCGGCCGGTTTTTTCCCGTTTGAGGGGCATGCGCATGAGCCGTCATCTGGTCTTGTTGGGAAGCGTCGGCCTTGTGGCAACGCTCGTCTCCACCCATCCGTCTCTGGCGCAGAGCGCCGCGAGCGAAACGGGCACGGCATCCAACGAGGTCTTTCTCGGCCAGACGGGCGATACCAACACCGTCACCATCACTCAGACCGGCAGCGGCCATCTGGTCGGCGGAAACAGCGACACCTTGCAGCTCAACCAGTTGGGCGATCGTAACACCGTCACCATTCTTCAGGTTGGCGCCGATAGCGGCATCGGCCGCAGGAACATGATCGGCCAGCCTGGCGGGCTCACGGGTCTCATGGGCACGGCGACCGGCCTGTTCCAGCGCGGCGACAACAATGGGCTCGACATTATCCAACGCTCCCGACGCGATGCGGAGGGAAGCCAGATCGGCGCGATCGAACAGAACGCGCCATCGCGCAGCGGTCTGATGCCCGCTGACGGCAGCGCCAACCGGGCGACCATCCGCCAGACCGGCGGCGAGTATCTTCCCCTCAGCAGCGACCGGGGGGAATCGACGGGTGTTGCGCGGCATGTGATCCGTGAGATTTCCCAGACCTATAGGCCGACGGCAATCAATGTCGCGCCCAATACCATCGACGTGTCACAGACCGGCGAGCGGCAGGAGGTCGGCCAGTTGCGCCAAGCCGGCACCGGCAACAGCCTGACGCTGACGCAGGAGGGACTCGCCAACAGTCTTCGCATCAGCAAGCAGATCGGCGAGAATAACCTCTCCAGCATCCGGCTGACCGGGCAGAGCAATACGCTCGGCAATGCGGAGCAGGACGGCGTGTCCAACCGCGTGAGCCTGCGTGTGGACGGCTCGGGAAACTTCATCGACCAGACGGTTCAGGCGGGCCTCGGCGGTGTGGGAGCGGGGCGCGGCAACGTGATCACCGCGTCGATCGTCGGCGACGACAATGGCGGCGAGGGCACGGGCGGCTACCGCGCGCTCAGCGCGCAAGAAACGGTGGCGGGCGCTTTTGCATCGTCGCTCGAACAATATGGCGACGGGAACGCCCTGTCGCTGACCATCGGCGCCGAAGGGATCGGCCGCGCCGACGGCAACTATTTCTCCTCCGCGCAGCGCGGCTCCGACAATGCCGCCTATGGGCTGATGACCGGAGACGGAAACGAGTTCGCCCTGTCGCAGGATGGCGATGGAAACCAGCTCGACATCACGCAGGCCAGCAGTGTGATCCGCTCGACCGGAGACAGCACCCGCGCCGGCAACACGGCGCATCTTCAGCAGATCGGCGACAACAATCTCGCCGATCTCAAGCAGTCCGGGGCGGGCAATCGCCTGGATATGGAGATCGGCGGCGACCGCAACCTTCTGGCGACCTCACAGACCGGCTCCGGCCATCGCATCGATCTGCGCATCGAGGGTTCGGACAATCTGCGGCCCGAGCCGCGCGCGGGGCGCTTGCCCACCAGGGGCGATGCGCTGGTGAGGTCGATCGTGCAGGAGGGCATCGGCCATGTCGCATCCCTCGACATCACGGGCGATGAGAATGTCGCGCTGATGCGCCAGACCGGCACTCGGAACATCGTGTCCGGCACGGTCAAAGGCACGGCCAACACAGCGAATACGAGCCAGACGGGCGCCAATCAAGTTACAATTTTTAGACAATTCGGTGATCTGAATTACCTGACCGTTCGGCAACAATAGCAGACAAGTCTAAATAAACAGAAACTGGAAATATCCGGCGGCCAAGCTGCAACTCAACACATTCAAGTGGAGAGTTCCATGCGCCTTCTTGCAGCGACCGTCGTTTCTCTTCTGCTCGCGTCGCCCGCTCTGGCTGGCTCCGGCAACGTCCTGACGATCGCAGCCGATCCGAGCGCCGCCAACCGGATCGATGCCTTGCTGACGGGCGATGACAACCGCCTCACTCTGTCCCAGACCCGGATCTCTTCGGAGGGCGAGGCCAACACGATCAACGTGCGCGTCAACGGCCATCGCAACGGCACGGGTCGCGGCCAAGCAACATTGATCGCCGATCTGCCATGGGGAACGCTGACCCAAAGCGGAAACTCCAACGTGATGGATGTTTCCATCACCGGATCAGACAATTTGCTGGCGGCCGTCCAGCGTGGCTCCAGCAACGTGATGAAAACGTCCATTTCGGGTGATGCCAACTGGGCGACAATCAGTCAAACAGGACAAAACAATCTGGCGTCCTTTTCTCAGACCGGGAATGGGAATATGATCGCGATCACGCAAAGATCTTGGTAAGAACCACGTCGCCGCGACATGTCGCTAAGGGAGATAAGTATGCCTTCTCTGATCTGCAGGACGCTGGCGATCGCTTCTCTCGCGGCGATCCTCCCCGCAGCGCAGGCGATGGCCGACTCGAACATCCTGTCGATCCTGCAGGAGGGCGGCGGCAATACGCTGACGGTGGATCAGTCGCAAGCATCGGATAGTAAGGTTGGCGGCCTTTCGATCAGCAATACTTTGGACAGCCTGTCCTTGACGGGGCAGCTCGATGCAGGGGCGCTGGGAACGTCGAACGGGTCCCTGATCACGTCCGGCTCCCGGCAGATGGATGTGCTGCGCGCAACCTCAAAGGCCGAGCTGCCGGCTGTGCAGGACGGCTCGAACAACAGCGCCATTGTGACCCTTTCCGGCTCGAATGGTTTCGTCGGGCTGCTCCAGCAATCTCCCTTGAACGGGACCGGCAACCGGGCGACGGTCAACGTATCAGGCAATGGTCAGGCGCTGGTCGGCCAGCTCGGCGGCAACAACGAAGCCAAGGCCATTCTGGGCGCGGGCGCGAGCCAAGCGGCGATCCTGCAGAAGGGCAACGGGAATTTCGCCGATCTCTCCGTCACCGGCAGCAATGCCAGCGGACAGATCAACCAGATCGGCAATGGGTTGAACAACAGTCTTTCCGTCACCGGCGCGAACACGAGCGCGGCGTTGATCGCCAATGGGGTCAGCAACGGCACCTCGACGCCCGTCACCGTGCAGTCGAACGGCGCCAGCGTCACCATCACGCAGAGCAAGATGTGAGGGGCGTCCATGCGTTTGTCGGCTGCGTCCTGTCTGGTCGGCTGTCTTCTGATGGCTAGCCCTCTTCACGCGCAGGATGCGCCTGTCGCGATTGCCTCGATCGCGGTCGAGGGCGGCGCGGGCATGGTGCGTCTCACCGGCCATGCGCTGGGCGTCACCGCCGGGCATGTCGATGCGCGCATGACGATCGAAAAAGGCGGAGCGTCGGGCCGGACCTCCACCACGCAGGGCGGTGCGCTGGATCTCGCCGCCGGGCAGGATGCCACGGTCGCCTCGGTCGGCCTGTCGATCGGCGCGGGCGATCATCTGACGGTCGATCTGGTGCTGATGGATGGCGAGCGCGAGGTCTCGCGCAGCCGGCTCAGCGTCGGTTCCTGACCCCGCCGCGCCATTCGCGCGCGCTCTCTTCGACCATTTGCCGGCAAGGCTCCCTGATGGCGGGCAGCCTCTCGGACCCAAAGCGCTTTTCAAAGGACCACGATGCGCAAGACATCAGCCGCGACGATCCTTGTAGGGGCCATGATGCTGGCCGGTCCGGCCTGGGCCCAGAGCGAGTCGGACTTCGTTCGCGCGTTTGCGGGCGAATGGCAGACGCTCGATCCAGCGCTATCCAAGGACGGGGCCTGCCGGGTGACGCTCGAGGCCGCTTCCAACGCGGCGGGGCATCAGGTGCAAGCCAGCCATTGCGCCGGCGCGCTGGCGGATCTCGCCAACTGGAAGATCGTCGACAGTCAACTGGGCCTGATCGGCGCGGACGGGGCCGTTCTGGCGCGCCTCGGCGGCAACCAGATCCGCGTGAGCGGCTCCTTGGCCAAAGGTGGCACGCTGGTGCTGGAGCGCCTCGCGCCGGGAACGGCGACGACGGCGGCAGCCGTCGCGTCCAATCCCAATACCTGCGTCTTCTACGGCTATACGGCCAGCTGCGCCCCGGCCGAAGCGCGCCAGACGCCGATGCCGAGCGGCAGCGACGAGAAGGCGCGCGCCTCCGTTCTGGTGCAGCTCAACGCGCGCGCCGAAGCGCGCCCGGATGCGCCTGTCGTCGCGACGATTCCCGCCGGAACCTGCGTCGTGATCGATCAATGCACCACCGCGTCCGATGGAAACTGGTGCAAGGCCTCGGTTTCGAATTTCTCGGGCTGGATTCGGCAGCAGGCCATGCGCGGCAATCGCTGGCCCGTCCTGACCTACGCCCCCGGCTGCTCCGCGCCCCAAGCCCAGCGCTGAGCGTTTCTCGTCCGACGCGATGACGAGCGCTCTCGGCCCGGCACGCCCGTGCCGGACAGGGAGCGCTTCGTGCTGTTCTGGTGAACGGGCTACGGCCTGGAAACCGGAGCGAAAGCGCTGCGGCGGGACGGGCTCTGGCCGACCGCTCTGACTGCATGATCCGCCGGGAAAGCGTATCCGCTCGATCCGCTCAAGTTTCGCCGCCTTGCCTTCGCGCGAGAGGCGGGCCTGAAAGCCGATCCGGCTTTCAGGCGAGATGCGCCGGCTGGTGCCGTCAGTTGGGCTGATCCGAGCGCAGACGCGCGCCTTCGGGATGGAAGAAGCGCGCGTCGTCCAGTTGGAAGCCGACCTCGAGGCGATCACCCGCGCGGGGCGCCGGCCCTTCGCGCTTCTCGACCACGACTGCCTCACCGGTGGAGGTGCGGCCATAGACGAAGCTCGTGCCGCCGAGATTTTCCACGACATCCACGACGATCATAAGATGGACCGCAGCCTCCGGTGAGCGGTCGAAATGCTCCGGCCGAATGCCCAGCACGATCTCGCCGCCGCTCTGCGAACTTTGCGCGAGCCAGGCCGGCATGGGCAGGAAGGCGCCGCCGCATTCCAGGAGGGGACGGTCGGACCTGGTGAGGCGGCCCTTGAGGAAGTTCATCTTTGGGCTTCCGATGAAGCCGGCGACGAAGAGGTTGGATGGGTTCTCGTAAAGCTCCAGCGGCGTGCCGACCTGCTCGATCTGCCCCGCGCGCAGGACCACGATCTTGTCGGCGAGCGTCATCGCCTCGGTCTGGTCGTGCGTGACATAGATCATCGTGTTGCCGAGCGCCTGATGCAGCTTGGCGATCTCGACGCGCATCTGCACGCGAAGCTCGGCGTCGAGATTGGACAGCGGCTCGTCGAACAGGAAGACCTTGGGATCGCGCACGATGGCCCGGCCGATGGCCACGCGCTGGCGCTGACCGCCCGAAAGCTGTGAGGGCTTGCGGTCCATCAGCGCGTCGAGCTGGAGGATGCGGGCGGCCTCGTTCACGCGCGCGGCGATCTCCGCCTTGTTGCGGCCCGCCATGCGCAGGCTGAAGCTCATATTCTCGCGCACGCTCATATGCGGGTAGAGCGCGTAGTTCTGGAACACCATGGCGACGCCCCGGTCGGCGGCATCCACATCGTTCACCACCTCTCCGTCGATCGACAACTCGCCCTTGGTGATCGACTCCAGTCCCGCGATCATGCGCAGAAGCGTCGATTTTCCGCAGCCGGACGGGCCGACGAAGACGCAGAACTCGCCGTGCTGGATGTCGAGGTCGATGCCGTGGACCGTTTCCACGCCACTATAGGATTTGCGCACGTTGCGCAGTGCGACGTCGGCCATGATTATTCCTCCCCGGCGCGCTCTGCGCTCATCTGCGTCTCCAGGTGCGGCAGCGCCCGCGCCGGTCGCAGCGCGAACACGCGCGCGCTGGCAGCGGTCCCCGGAGCGAGGCGCACGGCCGTCACCGGCTCGTCGCTGTCGATGCGCTTGGTGCCGCACCAGCGCCCGTCATCGGCATAGATTTCGACCAGCCCGACATCCACGAAGACGCGCAGCCGCGACAGGTTCGAGACCGGCGTCGCATAGCGCGGCACGACGCGCGCGCCCGGCGGCTCGAACAGGAGTTCCAGGCTCGCGCCGTCGCCGATGAGGGCGAGGCGATGGGTCGGGTGGTCGAGTTCCAGATGGAAGGGCGCGCCGGGCTCGGCGAGTTCGATCAGGATCTCGCCAAGGCCCGTCGGCAGCGCGACGCCGTCAGCGAGGGCAGACGGGCTGTCGGTGAGGAGGGGGCCTCGCAGCTCGGCCACCGTCTCGACCGGAGGGGTGAGAAGCGCGCCGCCCTGCCAGACGAGGCGGCGCGGAAAGGCCATGGCGCTCGGGAAGTCGCGGTCCTTGAAGAAGTCGGTCCAGTTCGCGGCCCAGGCGAGGCCCATCGGCCCGTGCTCGCCATGAACGAAGCCCTGGAACGCATAGGCGTCGGCGATGAAATCGAGCTCCTGGCGCGCGATCGGCTCGAAGCTGCGACCGTCGAAGCGGCCGATGAGCGCGAAGGAGAGATTGCGTCGGCGCGTCGGCCCGTCGCGATAGCCGATCAGGCCGAAGATCAGGACGAAAAGCCCTTCGCCTTCGCCCGTCAGCGGCACCATGCAGGGGCACTCGACCGGCAGGCTGGGCGAGGAGGGCTCGGCATGGATCGCACCCACGAAGCGCCAGTCGGCCATGCCTTCGGCGTGTTCGCTTTCATAAAGCAGCACGAGGCCGCCCTTGGCGTCCGCGCCGCCGAGCAGCATCTTCCAGAGACCGTCCGGCCCCCGGAAGACATAGGGATCGCGCAGGTCACGGCCGAACGCCTCAATGGGCGGCGCGTCCGTGAGCAGCGTCTCGGCCGGGCCGGCGGTCAGAAGATCGCGCGAGGATGCGCCCATCTGCCATTCCATGCGCGGCGCGCGGTCGTCGTCGCGATCGGTGAAGAAGACGGACACGCTCCCGTCCGCCTGCGGCTGGATGGAGCCCGAGAAGGCGCCGCCGACCTTCCTGTCGTCGGCCAGCATATGGGCGGGCGGGTCGAGAAAGATCGGCAGATGCACCCAGTCCACCAGATTGCGCGAGACCGCATGGCCCCAATGCATCGTGTTCCAGCGCTTTCCATGCGGATAATGTTGGAAGAAGGCATGGGTGACGCCATCGCGCTCGAACAGGCCGTTCGGGTCGTTCATCCAGCCGAAGGGCGGCTGGAGATGAAGCGGGAAGCGCTGGCCCTCGTTGTGGTTGCGCTCGGTCGTGAAGAGAAGGCGGATGCCCTCCTCCATGACGCTGGCGGGCGAGTAGACATAGGCGAGCGAGAGTTCGGTGGTCGCCGGGTCGAAGGAGAGGCGCGCCTCGCCGCTCTGTTCCAGCCGGCAGGTCTGACGCTGGAAGTCGTCGCTCGCCCCGCCCTCGATCTCGCGCCTGATATCCCCGAGTTCGACGAGAAGCCGCGAGCGCTGCGAGCCCTTCGCGGGCCGCAGCCAGAGGTCCAGAACGTCGCCGGCGCGGACAGTTGTGGTGAAATGCATCATGACGGACTCGCCGGCTGGAGCGGTTTGGAAGAGGGAGGCGGTGTGAAGGGTCATGACGCTCAGCCCTTCACGGCCGAGCTGATCAGCGAACTCACGAACCAGCGCTGGAACAGGATGTAGAAAAGAAGCACGGGGGCCATCATCAGAACGGAGGAGGCCATCGCATGATTCCAGTAGATGGAATCGCTGCCGAAATAGCTGGCGATGCCGACCGAGATCGGGCGCGACCAGTTGGACTGGGTGATCATCAGCGGCCAGAGATACTGGTTCCAGGTCTCGATCCCGAGCAGGATCGCGACGGTGGCGAGCGCGGGCGCGCTCATCGGCAGGAAGACCGACCAATAGATGCGGAAGGGCGATGCCCCATCGATCACCGCCGCGTCGTAAAGCTCGCGCGGGATCTGGATGAAGAACTGGTAGAGCAGGAAGATATAGAGCGGGCTCGCGAGCCAGGGCAGGATCTGCGCAGTGAACGTATCGGCCAAGCCCATCTTGATGACGATGTTGAGGAGCGGCAGGACGATGGATTCCTGCGGCACGATGTAGAGGCCGATCATCAGGGTGAGGATCAGCGCGCGGCCGGGCAAGCGGCCCCAGGCGAGCACGAAGGCCGCCATGGAGTTGACGAGGATGCCGCCGAGGACGGTGAGGCCAAGGATCACCACCGAGTTCAGGAGATAGCGCGCCATGGGCAGCGGCCCGTCGAAGGTTGCGACCTCGCGGTAGTTCTGGAGTGTCGGGTCCGCGACCCAGAAGGCGCGGAAACTGCCCATGTCGGCCAGAATCTGGAAACGGTCGGGCTTCAGGCTGGCGACGGCCAGGAGGATCAGCGGCGAGACCACGACCAGCGCGATCACGATCACGGAGGCGAGCTTGACGAGATCCACCACCGGCTTGCCGAAAAGCGTCGCGCGCTTGGGCCTGCGGCGCGGGGCGGTGGCCGGGCGGGTGGGGCTTGGCTGCGCGAGGCTCATGTCCGGTCCTTCACGATGGCGCGCTGAACGAGCGAGATGACGAGGACGATCAGGAACAGGATGATCGAGACGGCCGATGCGAGGCCGAGGCGCTGGTCCACGAAGCCGGCGGAATACATGTACTGGACCACCGTGTTGGTGGAGCCGCGAGGCCCCCCTTGCGTCAGGATGTTGACCTGCACGAAGAGCTTGAAGGCTTGGATCGTGGTGATGATCAGCACGAAGATATTGGTCTGGCGCAGGCCCGGCCAGGTGACGTTCCAGAAGCGCTGCCAGGCATTCGCGCCGTCGAGCCGGGCCGCCTCGTAGAGCGATTCCGGGATGTTCTGGAGACCAGCCAGAAACACCACCATCTGGAAGCCATAGGCCTGCCAGGCCGACAGGAGCACGATCGAGACCATGGCCCAGCGCGGATCGCCCAGCCAGTCGATCGGCTCCACCGCGCCGAAGGTGACGAAGGAAAGGATCTGGTTCAGCGGCCCGGACGGGTACTGGAACAAGGTCGCCCAGATGACGCAGACCACCGCCATGGAGGTGATGGCGGGCAGAAACAGGACGCCCCGGAAGAAGTTGCGCATGGGCAGGCGCTGGTTGATCAGGAGCGCGAGGCCGAGCGCGAGGCCGCACTGGATCGGCAGCACCATCAGCGTGAAGCGCGCGACATTCCAGAGCGCCTGCCAGAAATCGGGGTCGGTCAGAACGCGCGTGAAGTTCTCGATGCCGACGAAGCGCGTCGGCACCGGGCGCGGGATCAGGCGCTGGTTGGTGAGCGCGAGTTCGAAGGACGACAGAAAGGGCAGAAGCAGGAAGCCGGCCACGAGCAGACAGGCGGGCGCCAACATGCCGATTTCCTGAAGACGCCGTTTGGCCCGCCGGCTGCGGCGTCTGGGGACGGGCTGTGCCCCGCCGGGCGCAGCGCCGGCCGCTGTGATCTGGTTGGCCATGGTTCCTCCCCGTGGATCGCCCCGCCGGCGAACCGGGCGGCGGGATCGTCTGCCCGCTGGCGAGCCTCCGGTGAAACGAGGGTTCACTGGGCACGCGCCAGCTGTTTGATGTTTCGAAGCATTGTCAGGCGGAACGGGGCGCGTTCGGCCTTGGGATCGTCCGGTGCGATCAGGGGATCGCGAGCCCATCCGGCGCACTGAGCGCGCCGGATGGATGCTCGATGCCGTCAGTTGCCGCCGAACGGGGCGTAGCCGTCATTGTCCTCGATATCGGCGTCGATCTTCTTGGCCGCCTTGGTCAGCTCGTCCTTCGGATCGGCCCCGTCGAAAATGTCCGTCATGGCCTGCTGGAAGGCGAGCGTGATGGTCGGATAGGCCGGGTGCGGCGGGCGCGGCACGGCGCTTTCGCTCGCCTGTGCGAAGGCGACCGCCATCGGGCCACCGGCGGCATAGACCGGCGAGGCGGCGGCGAAGGATTTCAGGCCCGGAAAGCCCGTGTGCTCTTCGTAGGCCTTGCGGTAGTCGGCGTCCTTCAGCATGAAGCTGACGAACTCGCCCGCGAGCTTGGGCTCGGCCGATGCCTTGTTGATGCCGAAGATCCAGGTGCCGTTTGGGCTGGCGCTCTTCTGCCCGAACTTGGGCAGCGGCATCGCGACGAGATCGTCGCCCATCGTGGCCTTGGCCTCGGCATAGACCCAGTGCCCGCCCCAAGCGAGCGCAGCGGGGCGGCCTTCGGCATAGAACTGGTTGGTGCCCGCCGATTGCGGCACGACCCAGCCGGCCTTGACCCAGCTCTGCATCATGGTCGCGGCATCGACGCAAGCCTGATTGTCGAGCGTGCCTTCCGACTTCCAGGTCGTGCGGTCGATGAGATCGCAGCCCATGGATTCCAAGATCGGCTCATAGGCGTAGGTGATCCACTCCGTCTTGGTGCCATAGCCGCGGAAGAGATCGATCGGCCATTTCGACGAGGCGGAGAGCGTCTTCAGCGCGCCCTCGAACTCCTCGCGCGTCCAGGCGTCGGCCACCGAAGTCGGAATGCGAATCTTGGCCGCTTCCAGCTGCTTGCGGCTGCCGTAGAGAACCACGGTCGAATCGGTGAGGCCGATGGCGTAGAGGCCCTTGTCCGGCGGGTAGGTGCCCTGCGAGACGTTGGAGGGCGTCATGTCGTCGATCAGGGCCTGCTCGACGAGGCCGGTCACGGGCTGGAGATAACCGGACCAGACGTAGTTGGCGAGGAAGGGCGCGTCGAGCTGGATGATATCCGGCAGATTGCCGGTCGAGGCCATCGCGCCGAACTTCTCGTTATAGGCGTCGTGCGGCGTGTTGATCAGCTCGATCCGGGTGCCGGGATGGGCCGCCTCGAAGCGGGTGGCCGCACCCTGGATCGCCGCGATCTCGAACGGGTCGCCCTGGAACATGATCTTCAGGTCGGCAGCCTCAGCCGCGCCTGACGCCAGCGCCGCGAGCGAAGCGGCACCTGCCAGGACGGCAAGAGCCTTTTGATGAATGCGCATCGGTTTTCTCCCATCAGGCTTTCGCTTGGGCCTCAGACCGAGGCGCGTTCCACAAGGCGAAAGGGCACTTCCTCCACGGTCGCGGGCAGCGCGCGCTGCCCGGACAGCATCTCTCCGGCAAGCCGTCCCATCTCCCGGTGGGGCAGCGCCATGGTGGTCAGCGGCGGGTCGAGCCGGGCCGCGATCTCCACCTGATTGTCGAAGCTCGCGACGGCGACATCGCCCGGCACATCGAGCCCGGCGCGGCGCAGCGCGTTATAGGTTTCGAGCGCCACGCGGTCGTTGCCGCACAGGATCGCGTCGGGCCGCTCGCCCGCACCCGCGAACCAGTCCGCGATGTGGCTGCCAACAAGGCTCGGGGCGCGATCGGAATAGAGCTCGGCGGTGGCCGGGCGCAGCCATGTCTCGTTGGGCTGGAGACCCGCCTCGCCATGTGCGTCGCGAAAGCCGCTCTCGCGCAAGCTGGCGGCGACGAGGCCCGGCAGGTTCAGAAAGGCGATCCGACGCCGCCCGCGCGACAGGAGATGCGCCGTCACCATGCGCCCCGCCGCGCGCTCGGCCGGCACGAGAGCCGGCACGGCGTCGCTCGCCTCGCGGCAGTTCACCATCAGCGCGATCGTGTCGGTGAGCGAAGGAGGCAGCGTCACCGTGCGATGGTACATGCTGGCATAGACGATGCGCTGAGGCATGAGCCGCTTGAGTTCGGCCACCTCCGCCTCGACATCGTCCCGTCCGCGCAGGTTCGACACGATGAGGCGCAGGCCGCCGAGGCGCAGCACATTGTCGAAGCTGCGCACGATCTCGGTCGCGAAGGGCTGGGTGATGACGCCTTCCGCCACCATGCCGACGATCGGCAAAGTTCCCTGCCGCATTCCGCGCGCCACGAGGTTCGGGACATAGCCGAGTTCGTTGGCCAAAGCCCGGATGCGGTGGCGCGTTTCATCCGACATGCGAATCGACGGGTTGTGCAGCGCCCCCGACACCGTCTTCACCGACACGCCGAGGCGGGTCGCTATGTCCTGCATGGAAACACGGGATCGGGTCATATCATCGCTTGGGTTATCGATTACTCATTTCGATAGCCGAGTACGGAACGTCCGTCAATATGGATAGGCCCTCTCGCGATGGCCGGCTGCTCGCGATCCGGGGTGCAAGTGTTTCCGAGTCGGATGAGGGGGAGCGGAGTCGAAGAGCGGCCGACCGATGCGGCCAACAAATCAACATAAGGAGAGCGTCATCAACTTTTCGGGAACTGCGGAGAGCTCATCCGAGTTTCCAGGGCGACGAAACCACGCCTGCTTCATTTGGAGGTTCCCATGCGTAAGACTGCGACGATCGCTCTGTTCACCGCCCTCACACTCGCGGCTGGCCCGTCTTACGCCGCAG
Organism: Aureimonas sp. D3; assembly: GCF_001463805.1. Lineage (NCBI taxonomy): Bacteria > Pseudomonadati > Pseudomonadota > Alphaproteobacteria > Hyphomicrobiales > Aurantimonadaceae > Aureimonas > Aureimonas sp. D3. The sequence goes on from NZ_BBWM01000064.1 coordinate 66,615, forward strand.
GTTGCCTCAAGGGCGCGGCTGTGGGTGCCGTTGGCGGCCATTTCGTCGGCAAGGGACATTCGGTGGCAGGTGCGGCACTGGGCTGTGCCGTCGGCCATCATCGGGCCAAGGTCGATGCGCGCCAGCAGGCGCAGCAGCAAAAGGCGCAGGCTGCTCAGCAGGCTCCCAATCAGCCGGTGCCCAACAAGTAGAAATTTTTGGCCCTCACATGGGACGCGTATCGGCGTCCCGAGTCCGTTCCGATGTGAAGCCTGATGGCAAACGGAGCCTCGCCATAGCGAGGCCCATTCCGCATCTTTCAGGCTTCTGGCGCTGGCGGCGATCTTTGAGGGCATCTCTCACGGCAACGCGCCTTGGACCGGCTGCGTAACGCTTCAGATTTGGCGCGGCCGCACTCCTCGCTCGGCTGCGCTACCCCGGCCGCATTCGCTGCCTGACTTGAACAGCAACAGGCGGGTCTAATCCCGCCCGTTGCTTCAATTGCGCTCATGCGCGACAACACCAGTCGGTCTTTGGTTGCCGCAGGATGAAAGACTGGAGTCACGTCAGGATCAACGTGCCGACCGCAACGCGAGCGTCACTGCTACAAGTGCGGATAGCCTCATCGATCGCCTCGTCCAGATCGTCCCTCAACGAAAGGACCGTGATCCTTTCCGCAATTCTCGACATGGCCCCGCCTCATGAATCAATACGCTGATCATGACGCCGAACGGCCTTGCTGGAAAGACTATGTTCCTATTTTGTTCATAAGGTTAGGAACGGGGTCCGCGTATGGTGCAGGCGATACGGAGTTTCGAGGAAGGGCTGCGCAAGGGCTTGGGCCTCGTCATACGCTGCGATCCGTGCAACGCGCGGACCATCTATCGCTGCATCGACTTCCAAGGGTTCATCGCGCCGGGCGCCGACATCGAGGCGTTGAACTGGCGGTGCTCAGGTTGCCGGACTCGGGCCGCCTACGTCCGCTACACGCTTCTAGGCGATTGGGAGCGCGAGAGTTTGGCGCAGTGGAAGGCACCGGGGTGGATGCGGCCGCGCTGAGAGGGGCGGAGCCATGCAAATCAGCCTTCCAGGATCGGCACGCTATCGCCACATCGCCCGACCTCGACGGGTCACGATTGGCTCTGAAGCGGCAACAGGACGACCTTGGGTCGCTTTCCCAAATCGGCGCTCACTGAAACGTTGCGGCCATCATGTTTGGCTTCATACAGCGCCCGATCCGCCCGAGCGTAGGACGCCATGACTTCCCCTTCGCCGATCCTTGCAAGGCCGATGCTCGCGGTCACCGAAAGATTGGTTGGCAATTGGGGTCCGCCGACCCGTGAAACCCGTCCACGCAAGCGATCCGATATGTGAAGCGCCTCAATCGGCGTCACACCATTGAGCGCGATAGCAAACTCCTCACCGCCGACGCGTCCCACAAAATGCGGGGCCTTGAGTGCTTCGCTGAGGGAGCGACCGACCTCTGCGATCACGAAATCGCCAACGAGGTGACCGTAGGTATCGTTGATCCGTTTGAAATGATCGATATCCACGATGCCGAGCGTCATGTCGGCACCCGACGCTTGAGCTTGATCCAAAAGAGCGAAAAAGCCCCGACGGTTCAGCAGCCCTGTCTGGATGTCCGTGACAGCCAGCGTTTCGAGACGGTCCTTGAGTTCGAACAAACGAAGGTTCGCGCGTGCCAGGAGGCTCAAGAACAAGAGCGACATTGCTGACGCGAGCAGAGTTGTCTGGACAAACGACGGCCAGATCCGATCGGGCTGCGTATAAAGATTGATCAAGGCATCCGCGCCGTCTGTCGCCGCGACGATCCCCAACGTCGCAAACGCGACCTTGGCTCGCATCTCCCGGCGGCTTCGGATCGCCGTCAGTTCCGTCAAGCTGAATGCCATGATCCGAAATCCCCGTTTGAGGGATCCTAGGCCATGCCTCTTTCTGAACCCTGAATGGCCCTGACATGCTGTGTCTTGGCGGGGAACCCGGCTATGCCGGAACGGGATCGTGCGATCAGGGCTTCGAGGGCATGAAACCGACGGTGCCTGTCCGGAGTAAGTGCGATCTCATATGCGCAGAGACGCGAAAACGCCCCTGCCGGGGGAGGGCCGGCAAGGGCGTTGGAGAGAAGCCGAGAGGTGGGAGGAACCGTTCGGCCAGTCCGCTTCAGGTGGTGGAGGACCAGCTGAAGCGAAAGGGGGAAACTCTTAGCGGACCGCCTGACGGGCGATGGCCGGGATATCGCCGCGTGCGATGCCGAGATCGGCGAGTTCGCGCTGCGAGAGACGGTTCAGCTCGGCGGCCGTGTTGCGATACTGGCGCCAAGTGCTGAAGGAGCGAGCGAGGGACATGATGTCTTGCCTTTCGTGTCCGGCCTCTCATCGGTGGTGGCCGGCATGTGCGTGTTCTTCCGATGGGCAGAAACTACGCCTCCCGCTGATCGGGCAGTAGCGCAAAGCTCGAAGAGGAGGGTTGCAGTTCCTCGCTATCGAGCGCCCGCACGTCCGACATGCGGCTGGCGCATGGATCGGGCCACGTATCCCATCTCGCAAAAGGGGCTTCCTCTCGCCCGGCTATCCGCCGATCTCGGCGCCGCCATGGACTCATGCTGCCATGTCGGCAAAGCCCTTGCCAACGAGCCGGAGCGCATCCGATTCCTCTCCGCAAACCCATACTTGCAACAGGTTCGTGCAGAGACGCGGCGGCAAAAGGACTGGGGCTGAAACCTCAGCGGGCCGTTGATTCACTCGGTCCGCTCGAGGGTTAAGCCCCAGTTCCAACAGAGAGACCTACTCACTTCTTGTGAGTTTCGTCACGCCGGGGAGCCCTCGAGAAGCGAGGCAACGAACGCCGTGTTGAACTGGCCGTCTCTGAAACGGGGATGGTCAAGGACGCGCTTGTGGAACTGCGCTGTCGTCGTGACGCCATCGATAACAAGTTCATCGAGTGCGAGCAGCATCCGGGCGATGGCCTCGTCTCTGTTGTTTCCCCAGCAAATGAGTTTGCCGACCATACTGTCGTAGAACGGCGGGATCATATAATTGGTCTCTATGTGAGTATCCAGTCTGACGCCGAAACCACCAGGCGCACGAAAATTATGAATTGTCCCGGGGCTGGGTGCAAACGCATGGTCGGGATCCTCTGCATTGATCCGACACTCGATGGCGTGACCTCTGAGACGGATGTCCTCCTGACGCAGTGCAAGCGGAATGCCGCTGGCGATTTGCAGCTGAAGTTTTATGAGATCGACACCCGTGACCATCTCGGTGACGGGATGCTCCACCTGGATACGGGTGTTCATCTCGATAAAGTAGTATTGACGCTCTATATTATCGAAGACGAATTCAACAGTTCCTGCATTGCGATAGCCAACCTCATTACAAAGAGCAACGGCAGCCGCGGCCAACCCTTCTCGCAACTCGGGGTTGAGGGCGAACGAAGGCGACTCTTCGATCAGCTTTTGGTTCCGTCTCTGCGCCGTGCAGTCACGCTCGCCTAAATGCAACGTCTGCTCGCCATCCGAGATCACTTGGATCTCGATATGGCGAATGTCGACCAAGTAACGCTCGATATAGACGGAAGGATCGTTGAAGGCGACTTCCGCCTCCGACATGATCTCCGACAGGTCTTTCTTGAGCGTATCGGGCGAACGCACGACGCGCATACCGCGACCGCCCCCGCCTGCGGCCGCCTTGATCAGCAATGGATAACCTACGTCGCTCGCGACCGCCAATGCTTCCTGATAGTCGGAGATAGCACCGATGGAACCGGGCACCGTTGGAACCTTCGCGCGGTGCGCGATCTTTTTGGCTTCAATCTTGTCGCCCATGCTGCGGATGACGTGACTGGCCGGACCAACAAAGCCTACGCCCTCCTTCTCGCACATCTCGACGAAATCGGCGTTCTCGGAGAGAAAGCCGTAACCGGGATGAATGGCATCAATTTTGAAGGCGAGCGCCGCACCCAGAATGGCCTGCGGATTGCGATAGCTCGACTTCGGATGTGCAGTGCCGACGCAGACGGCCTGATCGGCAAGTCGCACCGGCAAGGAGTTCGCATCCGCCTCCGAATGGGCCAACACGCTCCGGATCCCAAGCTCCTTGCAGGCTCGGATGATGCGCAGCGCGATCTCGCCCCGGTTGGCGATCAGCACGGATTTCAAAAGCTGCGGCATTCCGTCTTTCCTCTGCGCCTGGAACCCGTCACGCATCACGCTTGATGACAATGAGCGACTGCCCGAACTCAACCGCCTGCTCGTTTTCGACCAAAATGCGCGTCACAGTTCCTGAAACACCCGCCTCGATATTGGTCATCAGCTTCATGACTTCGACGATGCACACCACGGTATCCGCGTGGACCTTGTCGCCGACTGCCACGAAGTCTTCCGCCCCGGGTTTTGGCTTGGCGTAGAAAACGCCAACCATAGGCGCTTTGACGATGACCTCGTCGTCGGCGAGCGCGTCTTTGACCGCTTGCTTGGCGGCTTGGGGCATCGGATTCGTGTCAGGGGCAGGCTGCGCGACCGGCGCAGGCGCCGAAGGGGGGATAGCGGTTATCTGATGGATGGGGGGTGAGTCCACTCGCTGCTCACGAGACAGAAAGATCTCGACATCGGCGAACTTCAGTGAGAACTGTGAAATATTTTCCGTTACGCTGATCCAGTCGACGATAGCCTTGAGTTCTTTCAGATCAGGCGACTTATCCGGCATTTCCTAACCCCTTCTTCAGGCTGATTGAAAGCTCTGCGGACCGAACGGCGGTCGTTCCCACGCTCATTTTCCCGTAGAGCGATTGGACGAGTTCAAGCAGAGGATATTGCCGCTCGCCTCCGGAAACGTGCGAGGCTACAGTCTTCTTCATCTCATCGACCTGCGACCCCGGGAACATTGCGCGCAGCAAAAGATGATCTATATCCTCGTCTGGATATTGTTTTCTGAGACTTGGCAGCATCGGCTCTATAAGAGATGGCTCCAGCGGAATATCCGAGGCGCCGTTGGCGATGATGCGAGCACGAAGATCAGGCGCGATAGGCGCAAGCAGCTTGCCATAGTAACCAAGCACGTATTTCTTGATCTCGTTTGGAACAATGCCGTAGCGCTCGCCTGAAATGACATTCATCACAGCTTGTGTCCCCACGAACTGGGCGAATGGCGTGATCATGATTGGATAGGCGAGTTCCTCTCGTACACGCCCGACTTCGTGAAGAAGTTCGTCGAAACGATGCGAGAGCCCGGCTGTCGCGAGTTGCGAATGAAAATTCGATAGCATCCCGCCGGGTAGTTGATGCATGTAGTGGAGGCCGTCATAGGCCACCGGCCTTCCAAGGGGCTTCTCCTCGGTCTCGGCAATCTCGGTCAGTCTTTTACCGATAGCATCGATCCGTGCGTCATCCACATGGACCACATAACCGAGCGCACGCAGATCGCGCACAATGGCTTGGGTTGCAGGCTGCCCGTTACCATTGGCGAGAGGCGCAATCGACGTGTGAAGCACATCAGCGCCGAGTTCGACCGCCTCGAGATAGACAAGAGGAGCAAGGCCCGTCAGGCAATGGCTGTGGATCTCAAGCGGTCGGTCACCGATGACGTCCTTGATGGCGGGAACCAAGGTCCGAATACGCTCAGGCGTCAGAAGACCCCCGGCATCCTTCAGCATGATCGCATCGACATCCGTCTTTTCCAGGTACTCCCTTGCCTTTTCAATATAAAGGGCATCGGTGTGGACCGGACTTTCGCAAAAAGCGAGTGCACCGAAGGTTGATGCGCCCAACTTTTTCGCTTGAATTAGACCCGGCGCAATATTGTCGATATCGTTCAGCCCATCGAACGATCCGATGACTCGGAATCCATTAGCGTAGAGTCGGTCCACCCACGCTTCAATGACATCATCGGCCAGAAAGTCGAACGAGGCGATATTCTTCGACCGGATGAGCGCCCGAAATTTGGCATTTGGCGCATGCCGATGAGCCAGGCGAACCCGCTCCCATGGATCCTCCTTGAGATAACGAACCGCGACATCGAACTGAATCGGTGCCATCAGGTCCACCTGATGGAAGTTCGCTGCGTCGAAATCTCCTGTCATGGACAGAATGTGATCGGTTCGCATCCGCGTAGCCCAAAGGCTCTGATGAGCGTCGCGCAGCGTCGTATCAACGATCTTGATCTCACGGCGACTCCCCGCTGGTCGCCCCCCCTTGCTCATGAGCGATGCGATTGTTTCCGAAGTGCGCACGTGCGGCCTTTCTAAGATTTTCGTGTCTTGAGTTGCTAATCGACTACTGAGACGCCGGAATTTGAACGAATAAGCGAGAGTTTTCCGGCCGGTGCATCGGAGAAAAAGCGCCACTTAATATTATATGATACTGCATTTTGTATTGATGGCAGCTACGCCCCGCATTGCGCACGCGGATATGACCGATGAGCAATGTCTTCCAGTAGAGACACCTCCCGTTGCTGTTCCATATATTGAACCTAGATCATTAGGTTGAATGATACGATGGGCCGCTTGATTGTCAAGCTGGTCGGTCGGGCTTTCCGTGGTTTCGCGCATAGCGACGGATGAGGCCAACCTTGGGTAAGAATGATGCCGCCGAGAAGCGCCTGCAGCGGGTAGGGCCGGGGCGGGGGAATTGGGGAGCGCTGGGTCAGAGTAAATTTTTGAAGCGCCAGCGCTCGATGCCGTGTTCGGTGTCTCCCCTTTATTCGGCGTGCTGAGGTCCAAACGCTCCTGAGCACGTGTCTCGTCCTGGTGCCGCCGGTTGATGAGCGCTCCAGGGTGTCGGGCCGGTGCTGTCGCCGGCCTTTGTCGTCATAACCGACGATCCCGGCTGGTTCTCGAACTGGAAGGCCGTCGGGTCCGCTCTGGGGCTGGTGCCCCGGCTCAACCCATCCGGGGAAATGGAGCGGATCGAGCGCATCTCGCGCTACGGCGACGCGATGATGCGCGGCCTGTTGTCCGAGGCGGCCCCGATGCTGCTCACCCCTGGCTGCGGATGGTCAGGGCTGAGGGCCTGGGCGGCGAACCTGCCCCAAGCGGCACGGGACGAAACCAGCCATCGTCGCACTATCGCGGCGCTTGGCCGTCATCCTTCACCGCTTCTGGAAAATGGGAGCGAGTTCCAATGGGCGCAGGCAACGGCAGGAACTGCGCTTGGCGAGAACAAGCGCCTTCAGGAACAGGCCGATCATCCCCAACGCTGAACAGGCAAGCGCCACAGATGGAGCTACCTCGCTCATTCCGATCCCATCAGGGGAGAGCCCACCCGGTTCGATCCGAAGAGAAGCGCGACAGCCAAGGGATCACACATCAGCCAAGGCGAGGCGTCAGCTCAGGGGCGCTCGACCTCGACACACCGAATAGAGAAGAGCCCGAGAGGGAGCGTTTTACGCCGCTGGCCTATCTGGACCTGCAGCAACACCCATGCGTTGTGACAATCTGCCGGCGATCGAGATCATTCGGGCGCCGAGTTCTTCAATGATGTCCTGTGTCGAATCGCTGCGAAGCAGACTGGTCGCTATGCCTGCAATCACCTTGCCAGAATGATCGCGGATAACAGAGCCGATACAGATGATTCCGGCACGCACCTCGCCATCATCAATAGAATAGCCGCGTTGGCGTATGATCTGCAATTCTTTCCTGAGTTCATCAAGCGAGGAAACGCTTTGCGTCGTCATGGGGGCTGGAAAACGACCATCCAGCATCTCAACCAGGTCTGCGTCGGGCAGCTGTGAGAGAAGCATCTTGCCCGTTGCCGTAAAGGGAGCAGGCAGACGCATGCCGATCCTGAATGTCAAACCCAAGGGTTGATTGGAGTTTCGACATCCGATGTAGACGACGTGATCGCCATCCAGAACCGCCAGCGTAATCGTATACTGCGAAAGGGCTGTATCCACGGCAAAGAATTCTTGAAATGCCGATACAACATCGACCTCTGCCAGAAAACCGTGTGCCCAGCGCATCAGGTGAGGGCCAAGCTTAAATGAGCCATTTGAACTTTTCACGAGGACGTTGAGTTCAACCATGACTTTCAAAAGTCCATGCACGGTACTTTTGGGTAAGGAAAGACCTCGGGTTATCTCCGCAGCGTTCAGTGATCCGTCGGAGCCGGCTACGAGGTCAAGAATCTGGAACGCTCGGCGCAGTGCGGGAACATTTTCCTCCGTGCGACCCTCGATCTGGCTTGTGGGAGCCTCTCTTGACATCGTCATTTTCTCCTCAGTATAGTTCACCTGGTCGATCATAGTTCAATATGGTGAACCAAGCAAGCTAGAGGTTGGAATGTGAAGCGGTCGCCCGATCGATTGATCATATGCTCGCCGAATACTGTCAGCCCCAAAATTAGCCTCGGAGCTTGTGCTGTCAAACAGCTGTTGTCGTTTCATCCAAGCGAGCGCAAGTCGTTTCGGCAAGATCGGGTGCGTCCAGCAAACGAAGCTGATCCAATCGAAAAAGAAATAGGGGAGGAGAATGAATATTTCTGACGATGTAGTAGTCGTAACGGGTGGCGCGAGCGGCATTGGCGAGGCGTGTGCATCCGTTCTTGCGCAGTCCGGAGCGAAGGTAGCGATCCTGGATCGCAATCTTGATCTGTCGGAAGCCGTCGCGAAGAAATTGGGCGGCCGTGCCTTCGAAGTCGATGTGACCGACGAGAAAAGCGTTATCGCTGCCATCGAAGCGGTGGAACGTGAGTTCGGACCGATTGCAGGTGGTGTTACCTCGGCCGGTATTGTTCAGCCGCCCTTTCCTGCCGCAACGTTACCCCTGGACATCTATGATCGCGTCCATGCCATCAATACACGGGGCACATTCCTGTGCTTGAGAGAGATGGGGCGTCATATGCTGAAGCGCGCCTCTGGTAGCCTTGTAGCGATCAGCTCGATTACTGCAAGATGTTCCACACCTCTGTATTCCTACGGTCCCGGTAAAGCCGCGATATCAAACCTTGTTGCTGGCCTAGCGGTCGAATGGGGCAGAGGCGGATTGCGTGTCAATTCCGTGGAGCCCGGGTACACCCGCACCCCCGCGCTGCAAGCGCAGATCGACAGCGGAATGCGCGATGAGACGCGCATGACTGCCAACACGGCGATGGGCCGAATGGTGGAAACGACCGAGGTCGCAAACGTCGTGGCCTTTCTAATCTCGAGTGCATCGTCAGCTGTCACTGGTGTTTCCATTCCCGTCGATGTGGGCTTTGCATTAGCGGGAAGCTGGGCTCCTTATGGGGGTGTTCCAGGCGCGGATAATAGGGTCTTCGGCAAGATGTCTGGCGCGTAGGCCGACACCCCTTTTAAGCCCCTGCCGCAGAAGTCTGATGGGACGATGCTCCCGCAGGACGGTTGGAACTACAGTTGCGTTTCATGTTTGATATGAGATGCACGCGCGACGACTTGGTGTTCCTCCCCAGAGCGACCCTCGCGGCGGCGTGGCCGACGTTGATACGTCGCCTCGCCAGGCGACAGGCGACGCGGCGGATTTCCTGGACGGACCAGCGGATCATCGAGGAGTTCAAGGCTTTGGCTTTGAGCTCCTTTTTAACCGCTATCACACCATCGGCCTTGTGACGGATCGCACTCATTAGGGCGAAGGCCAGCATGACGAGCGAGACGTGGCGGTGCCAGCCGTGCCAGGGACGCGTTTCATTGTGGTCGAGGCCGAGTTCGGTCTTGACCGTCTCGCAGCTGTTCACGATCGCCCATCGCTAGCCCTCGCTCTTGCCCAGGGTCTCGATCGGCGGGCCGGCGGGGCACCAGATGGTGAAAAAGACCAGTTCCCCGTCAGCGAGGTGGCGACGGATCAGAAATCCGCGCATTCAAAGACCGGACAGGCGCTCGTCGTACCCGGCATCCTCGAGGTCGACCGGTTCCAGATACGTCCAGTCGTGCAGCCGCTCGCCCTTCGTATCAGCGCCATGCGGCTGCGCAAGGTGGTCTCCAAGCTGACGCTCGAGAAGCTGATTGGCACGCACCCACAACGGGCGCACGTTCTGCATGCCGGGCGACAAACGCTGCGCGTTTCTCGCCGATGTCATCGACGAGTTCACCCGGAAATGCCTGTGTTTCCGGATCGACCGGGAGCGTAAGTCTACCGACGTCCTCAATGTCCTATCCGGTTTATTCATCCTAAGCGGCGTGCCAGGACACATCCGCTCCGGCAATGGCACGGAGTTCATCGCCAAGGCGGCGCCGACTGGATCGCCCCAGTCGGTGCGCGAACCGCCTTCATCGGACAGGGCTCGCCTTAGGAAAACGGGTGCTGCGAGAGCTTCAACTCACGGCTCAGGGACGATTTCCTGAATGGCGAGATTTTCTACAGCCGCGCCAAAGCTCACATCATCATCGAAAGCTGGCAGGGTCACGACAACACCAAGCGCCCCCACTCGAGCTTAGGCTACCACCCACCCGCTCCAGCCGCCGTGCCGTGGCCGGCTGCGCTACCCCAGCCCGCTTCGCCGGCAACCTCAACCATGGTCGCCATACCCACCATGCATTAGATTCAAATCCGGCCACTAATGAGGGTGGGCCAGAGTCTTAATCCTAAATGGCGGAGAGGGAGGGATACTCCGCCAATAAGACCAAAACCCTATTCTTCCGGCACTCCGAAGATTGGGGACGCCAGACTGTCGATACACGGTTATATACACCAGACGATACGCAGAGCCCAACGGGTTTTTCGCCACGCCATCAAAAGATCAGAAATCATTTCTCAGGGTGCCGTCGCCGGAAGCTGGACATGAGTCACTGGGGGCGGTGTTCGGTGAAGCCATGAACCCACGGTTGGAAGCCGGCAAGCAGCGTCAGCTTGAACCATGGGGGGCTGACAATTGTGGACGATAGGTGGTCCGCGGGTGTTGATCCAACATATCCCACGATGAAGACCTTGGCGCGGTAAGCTGAAGCCTCAATCGTTTATGAATTGTCAGTATCACGGCGACGATCCGGTTGTGATGATCTCAGATCTCCGTTTTGATCGTTGAAACCGCTATCAACTTAATCTGACCGCTGGTCTTCCCTGCATCCTCGGAAACAATTTTTTTCGCAGATAGTTCAGCGAAATTGTCTGCCTTGATGGCGAGCTGATTGTTGGCGTGGCGTTTGGTCGGCCCGAGAGCAAGGACGGCAACTTGGAACATGCCCTAACGGAATCGGTGCGGCAAGTATGGCTCGCCGTTCCCGGTGACCCGCACGAACCGAAGCTCTAACATCGCTTTCTGCGATGGGTGACGTGCCTCCAGAAATCCTCCAGCCGAGCGGTCCAGAAAACAGGCGGCACATCATGTCAGCTCAAAAGCCTACCTCGGGCGGGGCCACTTTACAGGTGGTAGGTCAGACGCTTTGCTCCCAGGAAACAGCGCCATGAGGTCTCAGGTCACGCTACGGTCGAGCATGAACTCCTTCAACATCCGAGCCAGTCTCTCCTCGGCCTCCCAGGCGAGGCTGTGTCCACATTCCTCGAAGATCTCCGACCGCTCCACGCCCTCCGAGACCTTCATCATCTGATCGCGGACGAGGGGGCCGAAAAACTCAGGCGCGCCGACGGTCATGATCGGCAGCGTGAGCTTGGTCTGTTTCAGTTCGCGGTTGATGCGCCCGTTCTTGAGACCGGCGCGGTACGTTTCCAGGCAGCCGCGCAGACCACCGGGTGCCGACAGGCGTGCGATCCATTCCGAGATCGCTTCGTCGGTGATGGCGGTTGGGTTCCAGGTTTCCGCCTTGATCCAGAATTCCCAGAATTCGCGCTCGCGGCCTTGAATGAGCATTTCAGGCAGGTGCGGAATCCAGAAGAAGGGAATATGCCAGACCCACACGCCCTGCTGGCGGTACTGGGCGGAGATGTTATCGGGCGTAAAGTTCGACCACTCTTCCAGGCCCTCGCCCGACAGGAGCATCTCGCAGAAGGAAAGGGTCTGGACGCGGTCGCGCTGGGTGGCGGCGAGCACGTAGGCGAACTCCGCGCCCCGGTCCTCGCCGTGCAGGTGAAAGGTCTCGTGGCCGAGATGTGTCATAAGTTCGGCCATGTCGTCCGCGTTGGTCCGGGAGTCGTAGCCCTCCTCGACCGGCGGCTTGTCGGTGTAGCCGAAGCCGCGAAGGTCCGGCGCGACGACGGTAAAGTGCTCGGTCAGAAGCGGAATGAGCTTGGCCCAATAGTAGTGCGTCTTCGGCGTGCCGTGCATGAGCAGCAGGGCGGGGCCCTGGCCGGCCGTCACGTAATGCATGCGGATGCCGTTCACGCGGGCGCGCCCGTGCTTCACCGGATTGCCGAGATGGTCGTAGATCTTGCTCATGGATGCCGAAACCCGTTGAACACCGAGGTCTGACTGACGCTGCGTTGGCGAGGACTGAACTGGGCGAGGCGGGACAGTGGTCCGCCTCGCCCAGGTGGGGATACGAAGGGATCGGGACGCCGCTCCCCTTGGAGGCGAGGAGCGGCGTCTCCGGCCTCAGGCGATGCCGTAGATTTTCTTGGCCTCGGCCTGGGTGGCGAGGGGGCGTCCGACCTCGCGGGCGATCTCCTGCACTTCCTGCAGGAGTTCGAGGTTGGTCGGGTTGCGCGCCGGATCGTAGAAGAGTTCGAGGCCCGTCTTGACGTGGCCGCCGAGCTCGATGGTGCGCTTGATGACCTCGCGTGTATCGCGGTCGCCTTCGCCCCAGATCGAGATGCACCAGTTGAGCTTGTGCTTCGACAGGCTCTCCATCATGTCGAGATAGTAGTAGAGGCTCTCCAGCGTCGGCATCATGCCGGACGTGCCGATCGGTTTGGTCGAGGTCAGCGCGTATTCGCCGATCAGGTAGAAGTCGATAAAGGAGCCGGGTGTGTACATGCCCTGGTTGATGTAGTGGAGCGCGAGCTTCATCTGGCCAGGCTCGTAGATGCCCCAGATGATGGCCATCTTGCGGGCGAGCGCGAGATCCACCTGGCCGGCGACCTGACGGTAGTTCCAGCCGTACTCGCGGCCGAGGATGTGTCCCTTTTCGTCGGTGTCGAAGGCGAAGAGGTTCACGCCGGTGTCGATGCAGGCGATGTTGACGTTGTGCGTGCGGTTCAGGATCTCGGAATGCTCCAGACCGTGCTCGTTCTCGTTGCAGAGTTCGCGGTTGCAGGTCGTCGGGTACCACGTCATGTCCGGGCGGGCGGCGAGGATGCGGTCCCAGGCGGGTGCGTAGTCATCGACGGCGGCCTGGCCCTTGAGGTTGAAGTTCGTGTTATGCGTGTGGATGGCGCAGGCACCCGCGTCCCAGCAGCGGATCGCGTCTTCGACGACCTCGTCGTAGGTGCGCGGAGTGTTGGGATTCATCTCCTTGGTGCGCTCGCCGTTGAGATGAGACTCGACGATGAGGGGCGTGTCCCAGCCGGGCTTGCGGGTGGCGAACTTGTCAAGGGAGAGGGCCATCGTGTCTGTTTCCTTCCTGCTGAAGTGTTCTTGTGGTGTCGGTTGGGCGGGCGGACGAGGGGAGAGCGGGGTCGGCCTCATGCCCTCGGAGGGCAGGCGTCCGGCAGGGGCGCCTGCCCGGCCTTCTACTGCGCGGGCTTGCGGGCGAAGGCGACGGCGAGGATGATGATGGCGCCGGCGACCATCATCTGTTCGCTGACATCAAGGCCCATGATGATGAGGCCGTTGTTGATGGTGCCGATCATCAGAGCGCCGGCGAAGGTGCCGATGATGGAGGCGCGGCCGCCGAAGAGGCTCGTGCCGCCAAGGATGACCGCCGCGATCACGGACAACTCCATGCCATCGCCGAAGTTGAAGCGGGCGGTGCGCATCATGCCGGAGTAGAGAAGGCCGGCAAGGGCGGCCGCGAGCCCCGAGATCAGGAAGGCGTAGAACTTGATGCGAGCCGTCTTGATGCCGGAGTACTCAGCGGCGAGGCGGTTGCCGCCGGTCGCCAGAATCTGCCGTCCGAAGGTCGTGTAGCGCAGAACCACATGGCCGATGATGGCAAAGACGACCGACCAGATCAGGAGCGAGGGGATGCCCGCCAGCTTGCCGAAGCCGAAGAGGTTGGCGAAGGTTCGGTCGGAAATGGCAACTGGGTTGGTGTAGGTGACGCGCATGTCGATGCCGCGGATAAGCTGCATCATGCCGAGCGTGACCAGAAACGAGGGGATGCGCAATCGGGTGACGAGCACGCCGTTGATGCAGCCGACCACGAGGCCGCAGGCGAGGGCGCAGACGACGGCGACTGGCCAAGCGTAGCCCACGTCCATGACCATGGCACCCGTGAGGGCAGAGAGCGCGGTGGTGGAACCGACCGAGAGGTCGAGCTCGCCGCTGGCGATCACGAAGGTCATGGCGAAGGCGACGATGCAGATCATCGCGGTGGTGCGCGCGATGTTGAACATGTTGGTGAGCGTGAGGAAGCCCTCGCCGCCGATCGTCACCGCGAAGAAGGCGATGACGAGCGCGAAGAAGATGAAGACGCTGTAGTCCTGAAGGAAGCCGAGACCCGAGCTGGCGTTGAGCTTAGCGGCTGGCATGGACGTCTTCGGCATGGGCGATGAAATGGCCTTGGACTGCATGGTGAAGCTCCTCCTCGGATTGGACGTCCCGGCGCTGAATGGTTTGAGCGATGCGGCCGTCATGCAGGATCAGCAGGCGGTCGCTGACGGAGAGCAGTTCTTCGAGTTCCGACGAGATGACGAGGATGGCGGCGCCTGCGTCGGCGAGCTCGCGGATCTGCGTGGCGATCTCGCCCTTGGCGCCGATGTCGACGCCGATCGTCGGCTCGTCGAGGATAAGAAGCTTCGGGTTGCGCGCCAGCCACTTCGAAAGGACGATCTTCTGCTGGTTGCCGCCGGACAGGAGGCGGACGACCTTGGTCTGGCTCTCCGTCTTGATGTGGAGGCGATCGATCATCGCCCTCACTACGCCCGCGGCCCCCCTGTCGTTGACGATCGAACCCTTGGAGAAGAGCTCGAGATTGGGCAGCATGATGTTGTCGCGGACTGTATGGTCGAGCACGAGGCCCATGCGGCGGCGGTCCTCGGGGACGAGCGCGACGCCAGCCTCGATCGCCGCGTCCTGGCTTGTGACAGGCCGGCCATCGATCGTAATCTCGCCCGCCGAGGGGGGGCGGCGTCCGAAGATCGCCTCGGCGATCTCGGTGCGCCCGCTCCCCATCAAGCCGGCGAGACCTACGATCTCGCCAGGATGAATCTCGAAGCTGACGTCGCGCACCCGAGGCGGCAGCGACAGGTTGGAGACCTTAAGGAGTGGCGCGCCGGTATGGGTGACTTGCCGGTCGTGCCAGGTAAAGGCGGCCGCCGATGAGGCGCCGAGCATGCTGTCCACGAGTTCGGGGATGGTGAGGCTGGCGCAGGGCTGCGTCATCGTTGCTCGGCCGTCGCGCATCACAGTCACGCGGTCGCACAACTCGAAGATTTCCGCCATGCGATGTGAGATGTAGATGATGGAGATACCGGACGCCTTGAGGCGGCGCACCACCTTGAACAGCGTCACGGTCTCGCCCTCCGACAATGAAGCCGTCGGCTCATCCATGATCAGGATCTTGGCGTTCTGCGACAGGGCTTTGGCGATCTCGACCATCTGCATCATGCCGGCACTGAGGTCCGAGACGAGCGTGCCGGGGTCGATGTCCTCGCCCAACTCCTCGAGCGCCGCCTTGGCCTTGCGAGTGGCCGCCCGGTCGTTGATGAAGAGGGAGCCGATGCGCGGCTCGCGGTTCAGCGAGATGTTCTCCGCGACCGTCAGGGTCGGGATCAGGCTGAACTCCTGGAAGATCATCGCGATGCCGGCGCGCTTGGCGTCGTTGGCATCCGAGATCTCGACGGGCTGGCTGTCGATCCGGATGGTGCCCGACCCGATCTTGTAGACGCCGGTCAGGATTTTCATCAGGGTCGACTTGCCGGCCCCGTTTCCTCCCATGAGCGCATGCACTTCGCCGCGCTCAAGCGTGAAGTCCACATTCTTCAGCACCTGGATGGCGCCGAAGGACTTCTCGATACTGCGCATTTCCAGAATGGCCTGGTTCGCCATAGCTCGCCTCCACAAGCTCGATCCGCAGGGTGGGGAAGGCCCGAGGGCCTCCCCCGATGGCTCTACTGCGTGGCGGCGAGGTCGGCCTTGATCTCGGCCGGCATGTCCGTGCGGTAAATCCGCTTGTAGGACTCCTCGAGATTGGAGCGGGTCACCTTGATCGGTGGGATGACCACGAAGGACGGCACCTTCTCGCCGATCAGGGCGAGCGCGCCGAGGCGGGCTTCCGTGATGCCGTTGACGTAGGGGTTCTGGGCGGAAATGCCGGCGATGTACTCGTTCTGCGCCATGTTGGCGCCGACGATCTGGTCGAAGTTCTCGTTGACGATGCGGAAGTCTTCCGGCGCGAGGCCGGCGACGGTGGCGGCCGCGACCGCGCCCATGGCCGGGATCGACCAGCTTCCGTAGAGGCCCTTCAGGTCGGGATAGCGGGCGAGCACGCCTTGCGTGACCTCCTGGCCTTTGTTCGGGCCGTTGTGGCCGGCGGCGACCGCGAGGCGCACGTTCGGGTGCTTCTCGCGCAGGCGGGCGATGAAGCCCTCGTAGCGCACGTTCGTCACGTAGAAGTCGGGGGCGTAGTAGAGCGCGCCGACGTCGCCTTCGTTGCCGATCGCATCCGACAGCATGTCGGCGATGTTCATGCCGAGCGCATGGTTGTCGGAGGAGACCATAGACACGTAGTCCTTGCCGGGCTCCATGCCGTCGGCGACCTGGTCCATGAAGACAATCTTGGTGCCGGCAGCGGCAAGATCCTGGTAGGCGGTGGCCGTGGTCTGGGCGTTGAGCGGGAAGCTGACGACAAGGTTCGGCTTCAGGACGCTGACGGTGGCCAAATCGGAGATCTGGCGGGCGTCTTCCCAGTTTGCGTTGGTTTCGGCCACGATCTTGATGCCGAGGCGAGCGAACTCCTCCTTCATGCCGATGAGCTGCTGCGAGGCCCAGTCGTCACCGAGCCAGCCGAGCGCGATGGCGACAGTGAAGTTGCCGGCCTTGATCTTCGCAAGCTGCTCGTCGGAGACCTTGATGTCGGAGTAGAGGACACCCTCCTCGCCGCGCGGGCCTTCGCCGACGACGATGTTGGACAGGTCGTCGATCTTGGCCTTGGCGACCAGAGCCGCGGAAGGCTCCTTAAACCAGAGCGGTTGTTTGACGTCCGAGGTGTTGTCGGCGAGCGCGTGGCCGGCCATCGACAGAATGATCGCCGAGGCGATCGTCGGCATGAGCTTGAAAGCCTTCACAGTTACTTCCTCCCGTAAACTGCAAGAAATTCGGTGATGTAGTGGCATGGGCCGGGAGGGCGGACGCATGCCGCCATGCCGTCGGACAGCAGCGCGCTGCCCGATCCGCCATGCTTTTGAAGAGCGACTTCAACTTCGTGGGGCTTATGCCGTCAGGCACCGGCCGATGATTTAAGAGGTGCCGGTATGCTCCGGCTGCTTTGCTTGGTCCGTCGTGCGGTCATCACTCCCATGATCCGACGACGAAACCAGCGTGAGCCTTTTGTACATTTGGACTTTTAGAACGTCAATTGTTCAAAAGTGAAATGATAAGAATTTTTAGCGAGCGCCAATGGAAACAAGAACGCATGAGATTTCGGCGATCCGATGAGCATGTGCACACCATGGCACTGGGATATCGGATCGATTCAGCCTTTCCATCATGGGACGAGCGGTTGGCTCCCGAGCAAATGTGTTTCACGCAGGCGGAAGATGCGTGACTCGGGCGCGAAAACGCCACCCTCCGCCGGCGCGGCGGGTCGGGGGCGCTCGGATGTTCGGGTGTCGATGCGGGAGGGCGCAGCCTAGCGGCGGTGGCGTCGGGCCAGATCGACCAGGATGGCGACGAGAACCACGAGGCCGACGATCACCCGCTGCCAGAAGCCGGAGACGTTGAGAAGCACGGTTCCGTTGGCGAGCATGGCCAGGAGGAGGGCGCCGAGCGCGGTGCCGACGATCGTGCCCTGGCCGCCGCGAAGGCTCGTGCCGCCGATGATGGCCGCTGTGATGGCCTGTAGCATCCAGCCCTCGCCAACCGACGGCTGCCCAGCGTCCATACGGCTGGCATAAAGCATGCCGGCCATGGCCGCGAACATTCCGGCCAGGCCATAGACCAGAAACTCGACGCGGCGGATGCGGATGCCGACCAGCACGGCCGCGTCGCGGTTGCCGCCTATGGCGAAGATGTTGCGACCGAACTTAGTGTTGCGCAGAACCCAGATCAGGATCGCAGCCGAGACAAGGAAGAACCAGACCGGAACCGGTAGGCCGAGAAGCTCCCCTTGGCCGAAGACGCGGAAGCCTGGTCCGAGCGGGCGGATCGGATAGCCCTCGGTGATAACGAGCGTCATGCCGGCGAAGATTTCGCCGGACGCCAGCGTCACGATGAAGGGATTGAGCTTCAGGTAGGCGATGAAGAAGCCGTTGACGAGCCCGAGGCAGAGGCCGAACAGGCAGGCGAGCGGGATCACCAGCCAGGGATGGATGCCGGCCGAGGTGAGGAGGAGCGAGCCGACGATGGCCGAAAGGCCGGCGGCCGCGCCCACCGATAGATCGATGCCCCTGAGAAGCAGGACGAGGGTCTGGCCCAGCGCAACGAGGCCGACGAAGGCGGCCGCGCGCGCCACAACAGTGAGATTGTAGGCCGACAGGAAGTTGGGCGCGGCGATCGACAGGACGATCGCGAAAATGCCCAGCGCGATCAGGATGCCGCTCGCTTCCCAGCCCTTGAAGCGGTACCAGAGGGAGGGGCTGGTGGCGCGGGCCCGTGCGGGAGACCCAAGAGCGGTATGCGTCATGGCTCGGGTGCCTTTCGGTCGGGAATCGGGGCGCGTGTCGCGCGTCAGCTCATGGCGAGGCGCAGAAGGGATTCCTGCGTCATGTCCTCGGTGCGCGGAGTGCCTTTGACACGGCCCTCGTGCATCACAAGGATGCGATCGGAAACGTTCAACACCTCCTCCAGTTCGGAAGAGATGTAGACGATCGAAAGGCCCGCCGAGGTCAGGCTGTCGAGGACGCCCTGGATTTCCGATTTCGCTGCGACGTCAATGCCACGCGTCGGCTCGTCGAGAATCAGGATCTTCGCGTTCTTGGCAAGCCAGCGGCCGAGGATGACCTTCTGCTGGTTGCCGCCCGACAGCGAGGTGATTGGGTCGGACGCCGAGCCGATCTTGATGCGCAGCAGATCGACATAGTCATCCACCGTGCGCGCCATGCCGCGGAAGTCCATCCAGGCCGGGCCGCGGAATCGGTCGAGCGTGGCGATGGTCAGATTCTCGGCGATGGAGAGAAGCGGAAAGATGCCCTCCTGCTTGCGCTCCTCGGGGAGGTAGACGAGCCCGCGGGCGATCGCGTTGGCGGGGTCCGCGATCGGTCGCGCGTCGCCGAAGAGTTCGACCGTTCCGGCCTTGGGTTTCGTCAGGCCGAAGATGCACTTAGCGACCTCGGTGCGGCCCGCGCCGACGAGGCCTGAGACGCCCAGGACCTCGCCTTCGTGCAGTTCGAACGAGACGTCCTCGAACTCGCCGGGCCGGGTGAGGCCTGCAACGCGCAGCACGACGGGGCGCTCCTCCAGGCGGCGCGGCGTGTGGGTGGACAGCGCCACCTCGCGGCCCGCCATCATGGCGACCATCTCATGCTTGGAAGTGTGCCGGGGCTCGAGTTCCCCGACATAGGCGCCGTCACGCAGCACCGAAATGCGGTCGGAGAGGTCGAGAATTTCGTCCAGCCGATGCGAGATGTAGAAGGCCGAGCCGCCGTCGTCGCGGAAGCGTCGGATGAAGGCGTAGAGCTTCTTGGTCTCGCGCGTGGTCAGCGCTGCGGTCGGCTCGTCGAAGATCAGGATGCGCGCCTTGGTCGCCACCGCGCGGGCGATCTGGACGAGCTGTTGCTGCGCCTTGGAAAGCTCGCCAGCCTTTGCGTCGCCGTCGATCGTGTCGTCCACCGCGTGCAGATGGGTCAGCGCCTCGTCGCGCGTTGCCCTCCAATCGATGGCCGGGCCACGCGTGATCTCGGCACCCAGCATGATGTTCTCGGTGACGGACAGGGCGGGGACGAGGTTGATTTCCTGCGGCGCGATGGCGATGCCGGCCCTTTGCGCCTCGCCCGGCGAATGGAAATGCATCTGCGCGCCGCCGATCAGGAGTTGACCCGTGGTCGGACGCAGGCGACCGCAGATGATGCTCATCAGCGTCGACTTTCCCGCGCCGTTCTCGCCGATGATGGCGTGAACCTCGCCGGGACGGATCGAGACGGAAACGTCCTTCAGCGCGTGTACCACGCCAAAGCTCTTCGAAACGTTGCACGCCTCGAAGGCGGTGGCGATGCCATCCATCACAAGCCCTCCATCGGATCGAACGGAAGCGGAGGCCGACAATGCGCCCCCCGACGCATCGCGGATCAGAGCTTGTCCTTGGTGATGAAGCGCGAACCGGTGTTGTGGTCCATCGGGATCGTGTGGTTCTGGTTCATCGCAACCATGTACTTCACGGCCCAATAGCCGATGTCCCACTGCCGTTGCGCCTTGAGGGCGGTAATGACGCCCTCCTTCACGAAATCCACGGCCTCGGGCAGGTCGTCCATGCCGACCACGGCGACCGTGCCGGCCTTGCCAGCGTTCTGGACGGCGCGTGCGATGCCGATCGGGTTGGAGGCGTTGCAGCCGAAGAAGCCCTTGATGTTCGGGTGGGCCTGGAGTGCGTTCTCGGTGAGCGAAACAGCGTTTTCCAGAACGTCGTCGTCGGGCTGCTCGAAGACGATCTTGACGTTCGGATAGGCTTCCAGCGCCTTCTTGAAGCCCTTGATGCGCTCGACGTGGTCGGTCGCCGTGAGCGAGCCGGACAGGATGCCGACCTCGCCCTCGCCGCCAATATGGTCTGCCAGATACTTGCCGAGATCGAAGCCGTCGCCGTAGCTGTCCTTCTGGCCGACGAAGGCGAAGTCGGGCGAGCAGAACGAGTTGAAGGTGATGGTGTTGACGCCCGCCTGCTTCGCTTCGCCCAGAAGCTGGACATTGGTCGCCTGATCAAGGCAGGCGACCGCGAGGCCGTCGGGGTGGCGGCCGATATTGGCCTCGATCCGCTGGTTCTGGTCGGCGACATCGGCCTGTGGCGGCTGGTCCCAGATCATGTTGATCTTGATGCCATCCTTGGCGAACTCGTCCACCGCGAACTGCCCGCCCTGCCGCACCACATCGTACCAGGGATGGATGACCTTCGGAATGAAGACAAAGGTCAGTTCCTTATCGATCGGCTTGATGAGGTCGGCCTGCCCTTCGGCAAGTGCCGGCAGGGTCGTGGCGGCGAGAAACGAGCCGAGAACGAGGGTGGACCGAAATCCCGTGCGCATGTCGTCATTCTCCCGAAAGGGGCGCCTCCCGCCCCGAAAGTGGCGACCTGCGGATCGCCGGGCGCCCCTCACTCCCAGGCTGCGCGCCGACCATAAATTTGCGCAAAACGCTCACGCCGTCAACACTTTTGAATTTCAGATTTTCATATGTTTATGGCAGATGCGGAGGCCTCGTAAGTCAAAGAACCTTATAATTTCCATATCAAGCGCCCGTAGGGGCGTCTATCGCGTAGCACAGAAAGGAGTAATAGACCGAGTTCAAGCCCGATCGCGGCAGAGTCCGTGAATTTTTGATATTTACAAAACACAAATATGCAGACTACATCTCCGGTTACGGTGCCAAGGTGGCCCGGCTTTCCCACATTGCGGATGGACTGCCATGAAAGCTGCTCTTCTGCGCGCTCCTAACGATGTCCTGTTCGGCGATGTCGCCGATCCAGCTCCCGAGCGCGGCGACCTCGTCCTGAAAGTCCGCGCCGCAACGATCTGCGGCACCGACATCCGCATTGTCTCCGGCCGCAAGACCATGGGCGTGCGTTATCCCTCCGTGCTCGGCCACGAGTTCTCCGGCGAGATCGTCGATGCGGGCGGCTCCTCGAAATTCAAGACAGGCGACGCGGTCTGCGTCGATCCCGCCATCGCCTGCGGCCACTGCGCTTATTGCAAGCGAGGGCTTGAGAACACCTGCGAGAACCTCACGGCCATCGGCTACGAGGTGGATGGCGCTTTTGCCGAATACATCCGTATTCCCGGCCGCGCGCTGGAAACGGGCAACGTCTTCGCCATGCCTGATGGCGTCTCGTTCGAGGAGGCCGCGCTCGCCGAGCCGCTCGCCTGCGTCATCAACGGACAGGAGAAGGTTGGCGTGGAGCGCGGTGACGTCGTCGCCATTCTAGGATCCGGGCCAATCGGCCTCCTTCATGTGAAGGTCGCGCGTCTGTCGGGCGCGCGGCGCATCATCGTCTCCGAGCCCAATGCAAGCCGGCGCGCGGCAGCACTGAGAGCGGGCGCCGACGTGGTGGTCGATCCAGTCCATGAGGACTTGCGCGCTATCGTGAAAGCCGAGTCGGGCGGCATCGGCGCCGACGTCGTGATCGTGGCCATCGGCGTACCCTCGCTCGCTAACGACGCTTTGGGCCTTGCCAGGCTGCGCGGTCGCGTGTCGCTCTTCGCCGGTTTCAACAAGGGCGAGATGGCGCCGCTCGACGTCAACGCCATCCACTACAACGAGCTGATCGTCACGGGCTCCTTCGGCCTGACGCGCCTTCAGTTCGAAAAATCATTGAACCTCATTGCCTCCGGCCAGCTCGACACCAAGCCGTTCTTGACGCACCGTTTCGCGCTGGCCGGCATCGGTGAAGCGCTGGAAACCGCCGCGCGTGGCGATGCCATCAAGGTCGCCATCGTATCCTGAGTTCGAACATGAGCACCGTACCATCCCGTCATTTCCCTGTCATCGTCGTCGGTGCCGGCATCAACGGCATCGGCACGTTCCGCGACCTTTGCCTGCAAGGTGTGGACTGCCTGCTGATCGACCGAGGGGACTTTTGCTCGGGCGCCAGCGAGGCTTCCTCGCGCCTCATGCACGGCGGGTTGAAGTATCTGGAGACGGGCGAGTTTCGGCTGGTGCGCCAGTCGGCCGAGGAACGCAACGTTCTCCTGCGCAATGCGCCGCATTTCGTGACGCCGTTGGAGACTGCGCTGCCCGTTCGTTCCTGGTTCGGCGGCATTGTGCCATCGATCAAGCGGTTCCTCGGTCTCAAGGCTAAGCTCAACGATCGCGGAGCGATCATCACCAAGCTCGGCTTGACGATGTACGACGCCTTCGGCCGGCGCTTTCGCACCATGCCGGTGCATCGCTTCATCGGGGCGAAGCGCGCACGTGCCGAGCTCAAGGGGCTCGATCCCGCGATCACCGCCGTCGGCCTGTACTACGAGGCGCGGCTCGACCATGCCGAGCGTCTGGGCCTGGAATTGGTGCTCGATGCGCTTGTCGACAATCCCCGGAGCGAGGCACGCACTTATACCAAGGTCCGCTCGGCGGCCGGTGGTGCGATCGAGATCGAGGATGTCCTGTCCGGCAGGCGGGAGTGGGTGAGCGCGGATGTCGTCATCAACGCGGGCGGCGCTTGGATCGACGGCGTTAATGCCGCGCTGGGCCTCACTACGAGGCATATGGGTGGCACCAAGGGAAGCCATGTCGTGGTGGAGCGAGCCGATCTCCTCGAAGCGCTCGCCGGGCGCATGGTCTACTTCGGCTCGGCCGATGGCCGCGTCAATCTTCTCTACCCGTTCAAGGGGCGGGTGCTGATCGGCTCCACCGACATTCCGGTCCGCCATCCCGACGAGGCGCAGGTGAGCGAGGAGGAAATCGCCTACATGATCGGCGTCGTCTCGGAAGTCTTTCCCGAGATCCGGATCCGGCGCGAGGATGTGGTCTACGCTTTTTGCGGCGTGCGACCTCTGCCCAATGCCGACGTCGACGATCCCGGCGCGATCAGCCGCGACCATTCGATCGCCGAGGAACGGCTGCCGGGCACCGACGTGCCGGTGCTTTCGCTCATCGGCGGAAAATGGACGACCTATCGAGGCTTCTCCGAAGAGGTCGTGGACAAGGTGTTGGCACTCGTCGGCAGACCGCGCCGCGCCTCGACCGCCGAGCTGCCGATCGGTGGCGGCAGGGACTTCCCGACAAATCCAGCAACCCGCGCGACATTGGTGCGGGAACTGGCCCGTCTGGCCGATGAGGGCGAGCCGGTCGGCGAGCGCCTTCTGTGCCGCTACGGCACGCGAGCCCTTGCCATCGCACATGCCATCGGCACCTCAAACAAGGATACGCTGCGCGCCGCGCCCGATCATCATGTTGCTGAGATCGCCTGGATCGCGGCCAACGAATGGGTCCGCACTGCGGACGACATCCTGCGCCGCCGCACGGACCTCGCTTTGTCGGGCCGTGTGACACCCGCGCTCCAGGAGGAAATCGAGGCGATCCGCCTCGCCTGCGCCGCCTGACATGACAGCCAGCCGGATCGGGAAGAGATCCGTCACTTTTGGGAGGAAAGCGCGATGCGCTACGATTATTCTTCGATCGGCTTCTACACGTTTGACTGCCTTGGCCGTCCCGTCGGTTCCATTCCACCCGGCGGCGGGACCCAATTCATCGAGCAGATTGATCTTGCGGTATCGGGAGCGGCTGGCGCGGCGGTGATTGCCGCAGCCAAGCATGGACTGAAGTGCCTCGCTGTCGGCGGTGTCGGCGACGACTTGATGGCCGGTTGGGTGCTCGACCGCATGGCGAGCTTCGGCATCGACATCTCCGCCATGCAGCGTCTGACGGGGGTCGGCACCTCCACCTCGATCGTGCTGACGCGCGCTGACGGCTCGCGTCCCGCGCTCCACATGAAAGGCGCAACCGGCGCTTTCGTCATAACAGAGGATATGTGGGACAAGGTGCTGGACGCGACGGTCGTCCATATCGGCGGCGTTGGACTGATGGACCGCATGGATGGTGAGCTGAGCGCCAAGCTCTTCGCCGAGGCCAAGCGGCGCGGCGCGATTACGACGGTCGATGTCTTTGCCGCCGCTGAAAAGGATCTGGCCAACGTCGTCGGGCTGCTCCCGCATACCGATTACTTCCTGCCGTCGATCGAGGAGGCACGCGTCCTGTCCGGACTTGAGGACATCGAGGACGTCTCGCGCTTCTTCCTCGACAAGGGCGTGACCTGCTGCATCCTGACGCTTGGCGAGAACGGCGCCTATTATCGTCACGCCAACGGCGACCGTTTTTTGATGCCGGCCTTCGACATCGAGATGGTCTGCTCCTGTGGCTGCGGCGACGCCTTCAACGCCGGCATTGCCACGGGCATCGTGCGGGGGATGGACCCGGAGTCCATGGTCCGCTTCGCCCAGGCGACCTCCGCCCAGAACGCGACGGGCCTCGGCAGCCAGGCCGGCGTCACCTCCTTCGAGAACACGCTCGCCTTCACCAAGCGGGCAACCCGTCCGGTGGAGATCGAGATCCATGGCGCCAGCAGGACTGCGGCCTGAGAGGCAGGACGATGGCGCAGACCCTTAGCCATCTGCGGCAAGGAAGGATCTGATCCATGGGATGGCGCGCGCGTGGCTGCGCGTTGGGACTGTTCGCGCAGGGTATCGAAGCGTTAAACCCGAGGGGAAGGTTTTCCTCAGGTGAAAGACTGACCGTGTCCTCCATCGACAACGACGACATCAAGGCGCGTGCCGCCTGGCTCTACTATATGGAAGGCCTGACGCAGGATCAGGTTGCCAAAATACTGGGCATGACTCGCACTCGCGTCCTGCGCATGCTGGCTTCGGCTCGCGAGGACGGGACGGTGCAAATCCGAGTGACTTCGCCGATCGCGCGCTGTGCCAAGCTGGAGCGCGAGGTGCGTGCCCGCTACGCCATGGAGCGCGTCGTCGTGGTGCCCGATCCGCAGGACGAGGGGCGGCTGCCGGCCATGATCGGTGCGGCGCTCGGCCAGATGCTGCCGGATCTCCTCGCCGACGGCCTGACGATCGGGCTCGGCTGGGGCCGCACGCTGTCCTCTTCGCTGCCCTTCCTGGAGCCGACTGGCTACGAGCGCTCGACCACGATCTCGATGCTGGGCGGCTTGACACATGTCAGCCTGTCCAACCCGTCCGAGTTCGCCTGGCGCTTCGCCGATCGGATCGGCGGCGACTGCTATATGCTGGCCTGCCCGGTCTTTGCGCCAGACGGTGCGACACGCAACGCTCTTCTGAATCATCGCGGCATCGCCGAAGTGTTTCGTCGCACCGATCGCATGGATCTGGCGATTCTTTCGGTTGGCGATTTCACCCGGGACTCGACCTTTGTGCATTACGGTCTTTTGGAGCGTGCTGACCTCGATAGCCTCGAACGGGCGGGGGCCGTCGGCGACATTCTCTGCCGCTTCATAGACGAGGAGGGACGGGTTCTCGATCACCCGGTGAACGACCGTGTCCTGGCCGTTGACCCTCGCCGGCTGGTGGACGCGCGTCGCACGGTGCTGGCAAGCGGCGGATGGTCGAAATTCGCCGCCATCCGGGCGGCCATCGCACTCCTATCGCCCGAGATCCTTGTGACGGACGAGCGCACGGCCGAGCGGCTTCTGGACGGCTGAAAAAATCACAGCTTCCCAGGCGTGAACTCTTGTATCTTGGAAAATACAAATGTACTTTCGGCGCAT
>NZ_BBWM01000065.1:0-543 GCF_001463805.1 Aureimonas sp. D3
GGGAGGATCTTCGATGACCATTCTTCAGGTGGGCCTTGCGGCCGAGCTACAGGCCTATGCGGACAAGAACGGGCCGGTGACGGTCGGGCTCGCGGGCTCGGGCCAGATGGGCACGGACATGGTGGTGCAGCTCACCCTCATGCCGGGTGTCAGGCTGGGGGCTCTGTCCGAGCTGAACATCGCGGGCGCGGAGGCCGCTCTGCGCATGGCGGGCACCGAATTCGCCCACGCCGGCAGCGTCAACGACATCGACCGCGCCATCGAGGGTGGCAAGGTCGCTCTGACGCAGGATTACAAGGCGCTCTGCGCGTCGGGCCATATCGACGTGGTGATCGACGCCACGGGCAATCCCAATGTCGGCACGCTGATCGCGCTGGAAGCCTTCCGAAACGGCAAGCATGTGGTCATGCTGAATGTCGAGGCCGACATCACGATCGGCCGTTTCCTGCGCGAGGAAGCCGCCAAGGCCGGCGTCGTCTACACGGGCGCGGCGGGCGACGAGCCGGCGGCGACGATCGAGATCGTCGGCTTTGCCCAGTCGCT